>NZ_JAWOWL010000005.1:0-210258 GCF_033340395.1 Vibrio sp. 1159
AGTTCTTTTAGTTGTTGATTTCATAACACTCTCCAATTTTGGGGGTAGAAAGTGTCAACCTTATTTAGGACGGCACACAAATTCAACAAAAAGCTCTACAACATGTAGAGCTTTTTTATTACCTAAAAACCAAAAGCAAACGTTTGCTTTGTCATAAAACTTCAGTATGATCTCCTGCAATTTCTGTCTCATCACTCTATTTTGTAAGGGAACACTATGTTTGGCACTGCAACTAGCGCAAATGCTACCCGTGTATTACTTTTAGGCTCTGGCGAACTCGGTAAAGAAGTCGCCATTGAATGCCAGAGACTTGGTTTAGAAGTGATTGCTTGTGATCGCTATGCCAATGCTCCAGCGATGCAAGTCGCTCACCGTAGTTATGTTATCGACATGTTAGATGGGAACGCCTTAGAAGAAGTTATTACGAAGGAACAACCTACTTACGTCGTACCAGAAATTGAAGCCATCGCAACCGGCAAACTGGTAGAGCTTGAAGAAAAAGGACTGAATGTTGTTCCAACCGCTAAGGCAACCAGGCTAACAATGAATCGTGAAGGTATCCGACGTTTGGCAGCAGAAGAACTGGAATTGACGACTTCACCTTATCGTTTTGCAGATAACTTTGAAGACTTCAAAGCCGCGGTTGAGCATGTGGGTATTCCGTGCGTGGTGAAGCCTGTGATGAGCTCTTCAGGTAAAGGGCAAAGTGTTATCAAGACCGAAGACGACGTTACACAAGCATGGGATTACGCTCAGGAAGGCGGGCGTACGGGTGCAGGTCGCGTTATCGTGGAAGGTTTTATCGACTTCGATTACGAAATCACTTTATTGACCATCAGAGCCGTTGACGGTGTGCATTTCTGTGCTCCAATTGGTCATCGTCAGGAAGATGGCGACTACCGCGAATCATGGCAACCGCAAACTATGTCAGAAAACGCAGTAAAAGCAGCTGAATACACGGCTGAGAAAGTGGTAAACGCGCTCGGTGGCTACGGCATCTTTGGTGTAGAGCTGTTTGTCAAAGGCGATAAAGTCATTTTCAATGAGGTCTCTCCTCGCCCTCACGATACGGGTATGGTTACAATGATTTCGCAGGAAATGTCTGAGTTTGCTCTCCACGTGCGCGCGTTTACCGGAATGCCAATTAATAATATTGTACAATATGGCCCATCTGCGTCTGCTGTTATTCTTGGACAAGGGACTTCCACAAACATTCGCTTTGAAAACCTAAGCAAAGCTTTAGCTCAACCTCAAACACAAGTTCGTCTATTCGGTAAGCCAGAAATCGATGGTCGCCGCCGTTTAGGTGTTGTCCTTACGCGACGAAAAACCACCGAAGAAGCCGTTCAAGATGCTGTTGAAAGTGCTTCAAAAGTGAATATCATTTATTAAATACGAACCACTCATACAAAAATAGCGCAGCTCAAATTGCTGCGCTATTTCGTGTTCCAAACCGAAGAGAGCCTATTCACTCTCGATTAAGTACACTTCTTCAGAGAAGCGACTTAAGCCTTTTTTCGCAATTTTAGGATGATTCTCGTCAGCTTCATCTACGTTCAAACAAGTAACTTTGTAACCTGAAAATAACTGCTCAATCTCTTCGACCGGCACGCTAAATGGAGGCCCCGCCATCTCTTCTTGAGGATAGTTGAGTGTAACAAGCAAAATACGACCGCCTGGGTTCAAAAGTTGCTTGAGACGCTCTACATACTCCTCTCGCATATCTTGCGGTAAAGCAACCAACGCGGCGCGATCATAAATGATATCGGCTTGAGATACTGGTGCAGTGAAAAAGTCCCCAGTATAAATAGAGAGCTCATCAAATTGATAAAGCTCGTGCATGCCATTAAGAGGCGTTACCGTTGGCGTGTAAAAATGTTCAGCAAAAAAGGCACGCACAGCAATATGGCTTAGCTCAACACCTTCAACCGAATCATGCTTCATCGCTAGCCAAATCAAGTCTTCTGACTTTCCACATAAAGGAACTAACACTTTATCTTCACGCTTTGGATTAGTGTGTTTCCAATATACTGGTAATAGCGGGTTTACATCTTCCAAGTGAAATCCGATCTGATTGCTGGCCCATTTGTTATGCCAAAATTCTTGGTCTCTCATTTTACTTTCTACTTGTCGGCTGTTTTCATTTTGAGAGGTAAGACTAACGTTTTTTTTCAATTTGTCTATGCCGTTCATCTTTGGTTAATACTGCGGTGATAGGATGTAATCGGTCTCATAGGAGACGCGCCTTTATCTGATAATCAGAATAAAGAAAAGATAAATGGTGATCTAACGCACGATTCTACTTCAAGATAAAACTGAAACCTTGGAATCTTTCGTAATGGCCCCATTTATAAGTTAGTACCTGATTTGCCGAACTTAGCGACCTTTATGTTCCCTATTTTCTAAGTACAAGCAAGTTAAGGAGAGTGAATGAGCTTATTTCTTCGTACTACAGCATTGATGCTTTTGGTACTTAGCCGTGCACCGGCATTTGCCGCACTTCCAATTACCCCTGCGCCTAATGGCGAACAAAATCGTTCAACCAGCCAAAACGAAGTTTGTTCGAAACTTTTTAAACACAGCCTTAGCGGTTTATATGGCATTCAGTCAATCGACACCACACCAACTCAGCCATATTCTGACTTCGACATCCTTTACAGCAAAGCTCACCAAGCACAATTTGAACTTGAAACTATCTGTAAGAGTACCGCACTTCTTAATGACGCTCAGCCATACTTCGCAGGCGTGAAATCCAAACAACGAGCAGAAGAAAAGATAGCTTTAGAGTTAGATGGGAAAGTTGAACGTATTACTGACCTAGCACGTGCAACGATTGTAGCTGAAGACGTCGCGAGCTTAGTCTCCATTTATGAAACGTTAGAGCGTGAAACAACGATTGTGAAAGTAAAAAATCGATTCAAAAAACCTGGCCCTTCAGGATATAGAGACTTGAACTTGCTCGTTCGTTTACCAAAAACAAACCTAGTAGCCGAAGTTCAACTGCACTTGAAAGCAATCGCAGATGTAAAAAGCGGTCCCGAACACGACCTATACGAAAAAATCCAGAAACTAGAACGTCAAGCGATGTTGGAAAAACGTGAGCTAAGCGAAATAGAGCTTGCCTCTATTCGCAACATGCGTACACAGTCTAAGAACTTGTACCAACAAGCATGGCAACCATACTTAACAACGCATCTAGAAGCGGCGTAACCGATATCATTAAGCGTCTCTCATAAACAGAAAAACCACCGCATTGCGGTGGTTTTCATTTGTATGCACACGAATTTTACGCAAAAAAAGACCACGCCTTAGCGTGATCCATTTATTCGGCTTACTGTACTTTCTTCAGGTTTTCTACACGAGCTTTTAACTTCTGACCCGGGCGAAAAGTCACTACACGTCGAGCAGTAATTGGAATATCTTCACCAGTTTTCGGGTTACGACCAGGTCGTTCATTCTTGTCACGAAGATCAAAGTTACCAAAACCTGACAGTTTTACCTGTTCGCCACTTTCCAGTGCCTTACGAATCTCTTCAAAGAACACTTCCACCGTTTCCTTGGCGTCCCGCTTACTAAATCCTAATTTATCAAACAGGTTTTCTGCCAGTTCGGCTTTTGTGAGCGCCATAAAACTTTCCTCAAAGCTATGTTAAACAATGCTACGTTAGTGTAGCGCCAGAGCAGTTTTACCCTACCAATTCAACAACATATCGGGGTTACATCAGGAAGTGTATGACAAGCTTATGATTTTCGCCAACTTTTTTCTTGGCAAACAAAAGGAATAGCACTACGTAAATTATTGTTAAACGCCAGAAATTTGATATTTTTGTTTTTGTTTCATCTTTATCAGGAAAAACATCCAGATTATAAAACTAAAAGTAGTTTAAATATCAACATTAAACACTATTTAATAAAAATATCAGATATTGGTTATTTAACAGACACTTGACATAGAACTTGTCGTAAATTCAGTGATTTGTATGTAACTCGATACGTAACAATTAGATTAAAAGGTATGACCACCTGTACTTTGCAACTGTGCTTTGAAAGCTTGATTAAACCCACGCTTCTCGCTGTTTAACGATGACGCCATATATAAAGATTGATAATGTGGAAGTTCGTGTATTTCCTCATTAGCTTCTTACACTGCTTCTAGGCGACCATGATTAATCAAATCATAAATATTCTTTTCCCTGTTTTTGCTCTTGTCGGAGTTGGCTATTTGGTCGGTCGTTACATCAAGCCTGACTTTCGCCCAATAAACCGCATTAATATTGAGGTGTTTACGCCAGCACTGGTATTTTCGTCACTCGTTAGCATGCCGCTCGATTCAAATCAGGGGCCGCTTCTTTTGGCGGCAATTGTTGCGGTTTTAATTCCCGCACTACTCATGATCCCGGTATGTCGATGGACGTCACTCTCGTTTAAAACCTGGGCGCCACCACATATGTTTCGGAATAGCGGAAATCTAGCTATTCCTTTGTTTACCTATACGTTTGGAGAAATTGCGCTGTCGTCAGCAGTGCTTTTATTTGTCGTGTCAGCATGCTTGCATATCAGCTTAGGCGTAATGCTGCTTAGTCATGGCAACCCTTTTAAGCAAATAGTCAAGATGCCAATCTTTTTAGCAGCGTCGTTGGCTCTGTTTCTCAACGTGTCAAATGTGGGTGCATGGGCGCCTTTATGCGAAGCCACGGCTCTACTTGGGCAAGCGGCCGTACCCGTGATGCTTTTATCTCTGGGGGCACAAATGTGTCATTTAAGGTTGGACGGTTTAAAGATTGGTGTGTTGTGTACCGTGCAGTCACTGGCAACTGGTGCTGTCGCTTTTGCACTTATTTATTGGTTAATTCCCCTTCCAACGATGCAATTGCAAATGATGGTGCTCTTCACAATGCTGCCGCCAGCCGTCATGAATTACCTATTTGCGGAAAGGCTGAATATAGAACCCATGAAAGTGGCGTCAATGGTACTATTTGGCAACTTTTTCAGCATTCTTACGCTGCCTCTTCTGCTTAGCTATACCCTCTCACTCGCTGCCTAACCGCCAACAAGCTATCGTTAGCGTGTATTAGCTGAAAAACAATACGTTCCTAATCTCGGGTAAGGGCCATCCCTAGTTTGGTCTAGTATTTTAAAGTAATGAGGGATGGTGCGAGCAGTAAGGAACTTGAACAACGATAAGGTAATCCTAAAAATAAAAAAACCCTGCCAAACTGGCAGGGTTTTCATTTCTTAAGAAGATACGTTACGCGAGATTAGTCACGTAGAGACGCACCAAACTTCTCAGAAACGTGAGCAACGATAGCGTCAACCGCACCAGCGATATCTGCATCTTCAAGCGTACGCTCAAGTGACTGTAGAGTCAGAGCGATTGCTAGGCTCTTCTTACCTTCTTCAACGCCTTTACCTACGTAAACGTCGAACAGTTTTGCATCTTTAAGGAACTCGCCACCTTGCTCTAGACAAGCGTTAACAATGTCACCAGATGCAACAGCTTCATCCACTACTACCGCGATATCACGACGGTTTGAAGGGAATTTAGAAAGTGCTACCGCTTCTGGGATCACTTTGCTGTTAATTGCAGACCATTCGATTTCGAATACGATAGTACGACCATTTAGACCGAACTTACGCTCAAGCTCAGGGTGAACGGTACCGATCACGCCCACTTCTTTGCCATCTACGATGATTGCCGCAGATTGACCTGGGTGAAGTGCTGGGTTAGCTTTTTTGCTTTCAGGTGACAGTGCAGCGAAAGAGTACGCTTTTTCGTTCGCAGATAGCTCTAGAATCGCTTCTAGATCGCCTTTAAGGTCGAAGAAATCAACCGTGTTAGTTTCGATATCCCAATGTTCTTCACCGCGAGTACCAGCGATAACACCCGCTAGCATAGGCTCTTGGCGCATGCCGTTTTCTGCAGATTCACATGGGATGAAACGTAGGCCGTATTCGAATAGACGAACGCGTGGCTGTTGACGCTTCTGGTTGTGAACAACCGTGTTCAGCAGACCTTGGATAAGACCAAGACGCATTGCTGACATGTCTGCAGAAATTGGGTTTGGAAGTACTAGAGGCTCAACACCAGGTACAACTAGCTTTTGCTGCTCAGGCTCAACGAAGCTGTATGTGATTGCTTCGTGGTAACCACGGTCAACAAGAAGATCACGAACGCGTTTCAGTGGAAGATCCGCTTCAACGTGGTTGTGCATCTTAAGTGCTGCTGCTGGGTTTTGGTTAGGAATGTTGTCGTAACCGTAGATACGGCCAACTTCTTCAATCAGATCTTGCTCGATAGCGATATCGAAACGCCATGTTGGCGCTACTGCCACCCAACCTTCTTCTGAAGCTTCAACAGTCAAACCTAGGCGCTCTAGGATTTCTACTACATCAGCATCAACGATGTGGTGACCTAGTAGGTTGTCTAGTTTCGTGCGACGTAGTGCAACTTTGTTTGGCTTAGGTAGGTCTGCTTCAGATTCTACAGCTACAACAGGTGCTACTTCACCACCACAAATTTCAACAAGAAGCTGTGTTGCACGCTCCATTGCGCTCACTTGTAGTGCGTAATCCACACCACGCTCGAAACGCATTGAAGAATCAGTGTGAAGACCGTAGCTACGTGCGCGGCCACGGATGTGGTCAGGTGCAAAGAATGCACACTCTAGTAGAACGTCTTTAGTCTCAGTTGTTACACCAGACTCTTCACCACCAAAGATACCTGCGATTGCAAGTGCTTTGTTGTGGTCAGCAACTACTAGTGTATCTGCGTTTAGTTCTGCTTCGTTGCCGTCAAGAAGCGTTAGCTTCTCACCTTGCTCAGCCATACGAACTACGATGCCACCCTCGATCTTCGCTAGATCGAATGCGTGCATTGGTTGGCCTTGCTCTAGAAGAACGTAGTTAGTGATGTCTACTACAGGGTCGATCGAGCGAATACCACAACGACGCAGTTTCTCTTGCATCCATAGTGGCGTTTCAGCTTGAACGTTTACGTTCTTAACTACACGACCTAGGTAACGTGGACACGCAGCTGGCGCTTTCACTTCGATAGACACTTTATCGTCGATTGAAGGGGCAACTGCTTCTACTAATGGCTCTGTCACGTCAGCACGGTTTAGTACGCCAACTTCACGAGCTAGACCACGAATGCTGAAACAGTCAGCGCGGTTTGCTGTTAGGTCTACGTCTACCGTTACGTCGTCTAGACCTAGGAATTCACGGAAATCAGTACCGATTACTGCGTCTTCTGCTAGTTCCATGATGCCGTCTGACTCAACGTCGATACCTAGTTCAGTGAACGAACAAAGCATGCCGTGAGATGGCTGGCCACGTAGTTTCGCTTTTTTGATTTTGAAATCACCTGGAAGAACAGCACCAACTGTTGCGACTGCTACTTTCAGACCTTGGCGACAGTTAGGTGCGCCACAAACAATATCTAGAAGCTCTTCTTCACCCACGTCAACTTTAGTTACGCGCAGTTTGTCTGCATCTGGGTGTTGGCCACATTCAACAACGTGACCGACTTTAACGCCAGTAAAAGAACCAGCTACAGGAAGAACGTCGTCTACCTCTAGGCCGGCCATTGTAATTTGGTGAGTTAGCTCGTCAGTAGTAACCGCAGGGTTTACCCACTCACGAAGCCATGATTCGCTGAATTTCATGTTGATGAACCCTCTGGATTACTTGAACTGTTTTAGGAAACGAAGATCGTTCTCGAAGAACGCACGTAGATCGTTCACGCCGTAACGAAGCATTGTTAGACGCTCAACACCCATACCGAATGCGAAACCAGAGTATTTTTCAGGATCGATACCTACGCTACGTAGCACGTTCGGGTGAACCATACCGCAGCCTAGTACTTCTAACCATTTACCGTTTTTGCCTTTCACGTCTACTTCAGCTGAAGGCTCAGTGAATGGGAAGTAAGATGGACGGAAACGTACTTCTACTTCTTCTTCGAAGAAGTTACATAGGAAATCGTGCAGGATGCCTTTCAGCTGAGCAAAGTTTACGTTCTCATCAACCAGCATGCCTTCCACTTGGTGGAACATTGGCGTGTGCGTTTGGTCGTAGTCGTTACGGTATACACGGCCTGGTGCGATGAAACGGAATGGTGGTTTACCATTTTCCATCGTACGGATCTGTACGCCTGACGTATGAGTACGAAGCATCAAGTCTGGGTTGAAGAAGAAAGTATCGTGGTCAGTACGCGCTGGGTGATCAGCTGCGATGTTTAGCGCATCGAAGTTGTGGAATGCATCTTCGATCTCTGGGCCTGCCTCGGTGTTAAAACCAAGTTCGCCAAAGAACTTCTCAATACGCTCTACAGTACGAGTTACTGGGTGTAAACCACCGTTTTCAATACGACGACCTGGTAGTGTTACGTCGATTGTTTCTGCTGCTAGTTTCGCTTCAAGCTCAGCACGTTGTAGTGCATCTTTACGAGCTGCGATAGCTTGCTGAACTACGCCTTTCGCTTTATTGATCTCTTGACCAGCTTCACGGCGTTCTTCTGGTGGTAGTTTGCCTAGGCTTTGAAGTTGAGCAGTTAGCTCACCTTTTTTACCCAGATACTGAACACGCACTTCATCAAGTGCGACTAGCGATTCGGCAGCTTCAATTGCAGTGCTCGCGCTAGCAATGATCTCTTCTAGATGTTGCATCGTTTCCTCATCTACCTGTAGGTAGTGTCCATAAGGGAGTGATTGGTTTTTTGATAGCTGTACATAGTAGCCAAACCGGGCACCAATGCCAAATTGAATTACGAAAAGAAGAGGTTATTGAATAAAAAGAGCACAAAAACGTCAAAAATGTCATCTTTAGTTAATCTGCCGTTTAGTTGTGCCCTTTTGTTTTAGAAATAGTATTGAATAGATAGCTCGATAAAATCGTCATCTCTAGCGAAGTAGAGCAAATCATTTGGTGTTTCATTTTTAAACAACCAAGCATCAATTTGCCACTTAACGTGATTCGATATTCGGCTCGATGCTTCTAACTTAGCATTGTAAACATCATCGTTATCTAAATCCTTCGTAATTCCCGTCAATACTTCCGTTCCGTCCTCATCATTGAGCGCCCAACGAATACCTGCAAACACATCATTTTGACCGATAGTTTGTGCGTTGTTCCCACGACTGTCATAGAGGTACTCACCAATAACTCCCACATCCCAAACCGTGTCAAATGCACCGACGAAGGTATACTCAAAACCCGTCACAAGACCGACATGATTATCAGCGCTATCTCGATAAACACTTTCTAGTTTCCATAACCAATCGCCAACGATTCCTTGCACATCCAGACCGACATGACTCATCAGAGCGTAGTAAGGCTTTAATTCTCCGTACTCAAAACGAAAGTAAGGATCCCGGTTTGTTCCATATAAATAGCTCAGGCCTACGTCCCAATCGCCAAGCATTTTCGAATATCGAAAAGCCACATCTACGTGCTTCTCTTCTCTGCTTGATTCATAGATAGCATCATCATAGACAACGGGGTCGGTTCGCAAGCGGCCATCTGTACCCGCAAACGTTCGTTCCCTAAAGTAAGGTAACAACATTGCGTGGACGGTGCCCCAGTCTTTGAAAGAGGTAAAATGTAACATCGGCTGACCGAGTTTATCTTCACCATCGACGGCTTCAATGGTATCTGTTTGGTTTACTACATCAACTAAATGGGCTGATTCAGTCACTCCCCAAAAGACCTTACTAATCCCAACTCGAAGCTCATAATCATCCCAATAAGTCAGATAAAGTGCCTCTCGTATGTCACCATGACTTCGCTCATCGTCTAGACCATCCAGACGATAGAAAGGTGTGAAAGTAAAGTTTGCATCACCATTTTGCATCTCCCAGTAAAATTCTGGCTGCAAAACCAATGACGTTTGCGCTTTGCTCTGACCCTGAGAGCCCGTTTTAAAAAACTGACGATGCTCAATATTGACTTGTCCTGCAAGCTCGACGGCAGTCAGAGGCATCGAGTAAAAAAAGGCTGCTGCACTAAGCAACAACCCAGCATTTAATCGCTTCATTTTTCCTCCACTATCTCACTCGCTTCAACACATTCTTATGAAAGTCATTGTCTTGTAATCCAGTGTTAAAACGCATTTCGCTAGTCGTTAGCTCAGTACTTTTTCCTGTTTGATGGTTTGTCATCGCCATAGTGTGCGCTCGCCAATATTGGTTGAGATATTGCTTGTAATCGGAAAAAGAAAGCGTTTTTAACAAAGAGCCTTTGCGGTCGTAAAACTCAACTTTAAGTGGACGATAATGCGCTTTATCTAACCATACCGTTTGCTTGGTATAACCTGAGTTCTTATCGGTCGGAATTTGCTCTACGACGAAAACATCTTGCCCGTTTATGCTGTCATCTTTTAGGTAGTTGAAACGGTATTTTTCAATCTCAAAGGAACTGAGATCCTCATACGCGAATTCACTGCCCATAAAAGGACCTGATTTGTTACGCGAGGAAATACGTTTCACACGTTTCAGTGCAGGAAGGTAAAGCCATTGGTCATCGGCACCCACCGTATGAGAATGGTTAAGAAACGCCGTGCCTTTTACATCTCTCGGTTCATCAAATATCGTGAGCCCTTTGTCACCATCGCCATCAACTTCGAGTGATTGTAAGCGCATTAAACGTGTGCTGCTTTCTCCTTGCGCGTTTCGCAGAATCATTTGCATCGTAGCAACAGAATCCCCCCATCCTTCATCACGGGCTTTGCGCTCTTGGGCAATTTCTAGTCCTTTGGCTTCATCCGCCAACACCGCATGACTCATAATAAGCGAGACAGAAAGTACTGATACTTTTAAGGCATTTTTTACTAAATTCATGTTCGATCCTTTAATTCGTTATGACTGAGTAACAGTCTTGGTTTGAGAGTCAGTTGATTTAAGCTTATTTCGGCGCTCCACCTCGTCGTAAACGCCTTTGTCAAACAACATCAGTAGAGTCGGTAGGAAGATGAAATCCACAACAAGGGCAATAAAGATGACAATGGCACTCAGCTGTCCCATATCGGCATTTAAACGGAAGCTCGACATCGCCAGAACAGAGAAACCAGCAACAAGCACGACCGTCGTAATCCAGAGTGCGCGCCCCACGGTACGAAAGGCGTAGCGAACCGCTTGCTCCGCACTGTGGCCATCTTTACGAGCGTGTTGATATTTAGAAAGAAAGTGAACGGCGTCATCGACAACAACACCAAGCGTTAATGTCACAACGACAGACAATCCCAAGTTAATCTCGCCAGAAACCAGCGCCCAAATACCAAAACCAATAAGCGCAGGAGCAATATTCGGGACAAGACTAATTAAGCCAAGCTTGAACGAACGCAAGGCAAAGATCAGTAATGCAGAGATTAAGACAAGAGTAATGGGCAAGGTTGACAGCATGCTGGCCATATTCGTTTCACCAATATGCGCAAACATCAGTGAAGGACTAGACGCAACAACATCATATTGAGGCGCGTTTTCGTTAAACCATTGGTAAATGCGATTTTCCAAATCAACAAGCTCGACGCTGCCCAAGTTCTCCACGGTGAGAACCATCTTGATCGACGACTTATCTACATTGATTTGGTTGTTCAAATCTAAACCATACGGTAGTGACATTTCATAAAGCAGCAGATATTGAGCCGCTAATTCTCTGTCTTGAGGGAGCGAGTAATAAGCCTGATCATCTCCATGCATGTTCTTGTTTAGGCGCTTATAAACATCGCTCAAGGTCGCAACATGGTCCGTTTCTGGCTGCAACCTTAGCCAGTCAGTAAATTTACCCACGGAACTGAGAAAATTAGGATCGGCAATGCCCTGCGATTCGTTGGTTTTTATCGCGATACTGATGTTCGCCATGCCACTGATTCGCTCTTCCATAAAATCAGCCGCTCGGCGAAATTCATTGCTATGGCCAAAGTACTCGACGGATTCATCATTGACTTTGTTCAGCGGAATCAAGCTCGCACTCGCGACAATAACAAGCACCGACAACGGCAATAACGCATGTCGCTTTGACACCACGAAATCTCCTAAATGATCCATAAAGTGCTTTCTTTCATCAGAAGTATCCGACTTCACCGTAACCGGAAGGATATTAAGCAAGGCGGGAAGTAACGTGATGGAAAGGAAACAAGCAACCATGACGCCAAGGGCTGATAGGTTGCCGAAATCTCGCAGGATTGGAGAATCCGACATATTCATCATTAAAAAGCCGATCGCGGTGGTAATGGAGGTAATCAAGATAGGCATGAAATTGAGCGCAATACTTCGCTCAATAGAGTGGGCTTTACTAAAGCCGTTTTGCATAGACTGACGCATTGTCGCGATGATGTGTACACAGTCTGCGACGGCAAGCGTCATCACCAAGGTAGGCACATTAACGGTCGCCGTGCTTAAGAACATACCAGCCCATCCTGACAAGCCCATTGTAACCATAACCGAGCCGATAATAACGATGAGCGTCGCGATGACGCTAAGCAATGAGCGCAACATGATGGTCAGAAACACCAATATCACTAGTAACATAGTTGGCACTAATGTTGCGCTATCGTCTTGGGCTGCGGTCATAAACGCGTAGTTCATTGCAATAATACCAGCCTTGTGGAATTCCGTGTCTGGGTACACTTGCTGATAACGCTCAATCATTCCGTTTATGTAAGCAACCACCTCTTGTACTTCAGCAGTTTTATCTATTTCAGGGAGTTGGACCGTAATGTTTACGACCGTGACATCTCCTTTTTCAGAAATCAGTGAACTTTTCAAAACCGGCTCACTCAACGCAATACTTTTGACTTTCTCTATTCGTTGAGGTGTCAATTCATATTCGCTATACAGTAAATCTTCGACAAGAAGATCATCTTCAAACGCTTCGGTATGCTGGTAGTTAGCGAGGGAATCAACGCGGGTGGAGTATGGAACTTGCCACGCCTCGTCAGTGATCTGCTGAATAAGAGATAATGTGCTAGGAGTAAAAACAGTGCCGCTCTTTGGCGCTATAACCAAAGCAAGACTGTCAGATTTTGCAAAGGTGGTTTGAATTTCATCAAACGCAAGTAACTGCTCATTTGTTCCATCAAAGAAGATGTCGTAATCTCCTCTAAAGTAAAGATTTTTTCCTCCAATGGTTGCTATGAAAATCAATAAAACGGTAGCAAGCATCACCAATACACTGTAATTCGTTGGTAGCTTACCCCACCCTGAACGGGCGTATTGTTGAACGTTGTGATGTGGCATCACACTCTCCTTTTGTGACGTTTCGTCAAATTTAAAAACTAAAAAAAACAGCAAATGCTGTAAATAACCAGACAAACTCGACATGCAAACTTTAGATCGAATGAATTTGGCTACATAAGTTAGTTTTTAGTAACTTCCTATGCTTCTCGTGATCATTGGCTGAACGCCAACCTTCGAGATTCAATGACGATTCGTCACAATAGTGCGATAAAAAAGCCAACCATAACGTCAGATTGGCCTTTCCAGTTTATTAGCGATTCACTGACTCTAAATAAGCAAGCTCTTCACTAAATAACTCCTGCTCCACTCGACGCCAGGTTTTACGGTAGTCCCATTCTGTAGATAAAGGCGACCAACCTAAACCATCAAGTAACATATTCGCGTTGTGCAGTACTGAGAATGGGTCTTGAATTCGCTGAATACATCGACTGTTCGATGCATTTTGCGCCAAAGCGTTTGAACCGAATGCAATAGACCAGTTGGCGAATACAATAGCATCAGAACCAATTGCGGGAGAAAACTTAAGATCACCACATTCTACCGCATTGTTCACCAGCGCATCAGCACCATCTATTACTTGTTCTTCCAAGTTATTCAGTTCATTCACACGTTTAGGCGAAGCCTTCTCTAGAACCCAAGGCGTCTTTGCAACAATCGCACAGGTTGATAGTACTGGCTCCATACGAGCGTAAATACGATAACCTACATGCATCGCAATGATTTTTTCTCTGGTATTACCATTAAATTTGGCGGTACGTTCGAAAAATATTGCTTCGCTTTTCAGCGAATGAATACAAAGCGCAAGAATCACATCTTCTTTGCTGCAAAAATGATTGTAGATCGTCCCTTTAGAATAAGGGCTTGACGCTGTAAGCTTGTCCATCGTTAAGTTGGCAAAGCCTTGCTCTTGAACTAAAGACTTAGCCAATTGAATAAGCTCTATCTCACGATCAGCAATCGCCTGTTGCTTTTTTGTTAGCCCTGAAGACACACGACATCCGTCTTGCTTGCTATATTTTTTACAGCGAAAGTTAAACATAATCCTTTGATCCGTATACCAACACACTCCCAATAATTGTAACACGATTCTTTAATACAGGAACGCAACCAAAGTTGACGAACCGTCATAAATGACACTTCGTCATAATAGATCAAAAAACAAACACTTCAAGTATGAATTTATAATTAGAAGATAAATAGCTACCAATTATGCATACCCAAGTAGCTACTGGATGCTTGGTTCAACGAGAATGGTTTCTTTGTAGAGGAAGCGAGAGAGGCTTTGGGAGGAACAACGAAGGAAATCAGCATGTTAAAAATAACGAAAGTAGATGCTGAACAGGTATTATTCGAAATAAGCCCAACACACTTTAAGTCTGAATTAAGAGCAAACACCGCTGAATGCCCTACTTACAAAGTATTTGCTGTCTTAGGCTTTTTCTTTTGCAACGCCCTTTCAGAAACTCTCTTCAAAAAAGGCTCAAAATCTATATAGATAGGCTTGGCTTATCACCTGCAGCTGCGATGGCATAACGAATATCATCAATAAATCGCCCCTCTGTCTCAATAATGCCGTCAGAGAATGTGACTGGCTGATGTGGCCCAGCAAGTAGAACAATATTAGTAAAATCAGAGACATTAAAGTTCTCTGCTACAACATTTTTGGAATGAAAATCAATGACGGTCTTTGCAACTTGATCTTCCAGTAACAAAAGCTGTTCTTCAGTAATTTTCATACGCGCCAAAGCAACGCGAACACACTTATCGTGGGTAGTCGTCTGCTCTTTTATGATTTCGGTATATTTGTCGTTGAGCTTGGAGTTCTCTGCATAGCTATAATATAAAGGCCCGTGCAGCGTTATATTTTTATCTTCATCAACGTAAACGAGATCCAACAACTCTAATGCTTTTAAGTAATCAGACATGCTCTGCTCAGACAAGTCATACTTTTTCTTTAAAATAGAATAACCGTCTTTACCTCGAAGCATTCTCAATTCACGATAAAAGTCGTAAAGGTGAGGGAATTGAAAGAATACCTCATCCTGCGTACGACTAAAGTAATCCTCGTCTTCACCTTGCAATTGATTTGCGAGCTTTTGTAGTTCATCTAACGTGCAATCAACCGCTCTACAATATTCCAGCAACTTATCTAAAGCGAGATTCGTGCTTGTAAGATGTCTCTTAAAGGTAGATAGTGGCATACCCATTTTCTCAGATAGCTCTCGATATGTTAGCCCTTTTGTTTTAATCGCTTGGCGTAATGCGGCTAGCAAGTATTCGGGAGTCAGATCTCTCATCTACAATTCCTTTTGGCAATGTTACAGCTGTATAGTATTTGTAACAATTTAGAACCGCTTGGCAAGGTATAAGTTCATATTTTTATAAGAAAAACATGAATTAATATACTGAAAAGAGAATTCACACAACAAATGAAAAATTCAATATGAATTCAATTTCATTATAGATATAAAATAATATGCAAAATAAAAGTGAAGCAATTACTCTAAATCATCGTGATTAATTTTAATAGTAACGTAAAGTTGAGAATATAAATCTATTCGCTCTGCAAAAATCTAGAATAATTAACCTAAAAGGAACAGAACGGTAAATGCATAATAATTCACCGCTCTCTATTAGCATTTTTGCAATGCTATTCAAGTAGACTAGTCCGCTAGTTTCACTGCAGTACCAAATGCCAAAATTTCCGAAGAACCATCTACGATTGAGCTTGTGGTAAATCGAATCCCTACAATTGCATCGGCACCTTTAGATTCAGCGTCCGCCACCATGCGCTGTATAGCAATATCACGCGCGTCGGTCATCATTTCCGTGTAACCACGAATTTCGCCGCCAACAATGCTCTTGATACCCGCCATGAGGTCACGGCCAATATGCTTTGATTGAACAACATTACCAGTTACAACCCCTCTGATTTCAGAGATCTGCTGGCCAGGAATGCTTTCGGTCGTTGTGTAGATCATTTTTAATCCCTTATAAACGTAAAAATTTATACCCAAGCTACCTTATAACTAACATAAGATGCTAACCAATAAATTGAGAAGACTGATAAACAATACTCTAAATAGCCAAGCTAAAAGTCATTTGGGTATAAATTTTAGCAATAAAAAAGGAGAGCTAATGCTCTCCTTCTCTTAATCCTAAACTGCTAATTAAAGAGCAGCTTTCGCTTTTTCAACTAGAACTGCAAATGCAGCTTTGTCGAATACTGCGATGTCCGCAAGGATCTTACGGTCGATCTCGATAGATGCTTTCTTAAGACCGTTGATGAAACGGCTGTAAGATAGACCATTTTGACGAGATGCCGCATTGATACGTGCAATCCATAGTTGACGGAATTGACGTTTCTTAGCGCGACGGTCACGGTAAGCGTATTGACCAGCTTTAGTAACTGCTTGGAAAGCTACGCGGTAAACGCGTGAACGCGCACCGTAGTAACCTTTAGCTTGTTTTAGAACTTTCTTATGACGTGCACGAGCTTGTACACCACGTTTTACGCGAGGCATTATGCTTCTCCTAAACTAAACGATTGATAACTAAAAAGAATTAAGCGTATGGCAACATACGGATTACTGCAGCCACTTCACATTTTGGAAGGATTGCATTCGGACGTAGTTGACGCTTGTTCTTAGTAGTACGCTTAGTCAGGATGTGACGTTTTGTAGCGTGCTTGTACTTAATACCACCAGCAGTTTTCTTAAAACGCTTAGCAGCACCTTTGTTGGTTTTCATCTTAGGCATGATGAATAACTCCGCATTGAGTAGGTTTAATAAACAACGTAATTAGGGCGAACAAAACCTAGCCGTTATGCCTTTATCGAAAGGAAAGCGGCTAGGTTTTAATTACTTGATGAGCCGTTAATTACTTCTTTTTAGGGGCTAGCACCATGATCATCTGGCGACCTTCAATCTTCTTAGGGAAAGATTCAACTACAGCAATTTCTGCAGTATCTTCCTTAAGACGATTTAGAACGTCAACACCGATGTCTTGGTGTGCCATCTCTCGGCCACGGAAGCGAATTGTTACTTTCACTTTGTTGCCTTCTTCAAGGAAACGCGTCAGGTTGCGTAGTTTTACCTGATAGTCTCCAATATCAGTTCCAGGACGGAATTTTACTTCCTTGATCTGGACCTGCTTTTGCTTCTTCTTCTGCTCTTTAGCAGTTTTGCTCTTCTCGAAGAGGAACTTACCATAGTCCATCACACGACAAACAGGTGGCTCGGCGTTAGGACTGATCTCAACGAGATCCATACCAGCTTCTTCAGCAGCTGCAATGGCTTCTTGAATCGATACAACACCAACTGATTCACCGTCAGCGCCTGTTAGTCGAACTTCACGAATACCACGAATTTCACCGTTGATACGGTGCGGGTTTTGTTTTACCGGCTGTTGGCCACGTCTTCCGCCTTTAATAGCTTATTCCTCCAGATTGAGCTTACGGCTAGAGATCTCGTCTTGGATGTATGCAATAAAATCATCCACTTTAAATTTACCAAGATCTTTACCTTTACGAGTACGCACTGCTATTTCGCCAGCTTCCATTTCTTGGTCACCAACAACAAGCATATACGGTACACGCTTCAAAGTATGTTCGCGGATTTTAAAGCCAATCTTCTCATTTCTCAAGTCCGCTTTAGCTCTAATTCCACTTTTTTGTAGTTTTTGTACTATTTCTTGAACATAACCTGACTGTTTATCAGTAATGTTCATAAGAACTGCTTGTTCTGGCGCCAACCAAGTTGGGAAGAAACCAGCATATTCTTCGATAAGGATACCGATGAAACGCTCTAGTGAACCTAGAATCGCACGGTGAATCATTACCGGTACAAGACGTTCATTGTTTTCACCTACATAAGTTGCACCTAAGCGACCTGGTAGGTTGAAGTCTAGCTGGACAGTACCACACTGCCACGCACGGTCTAGACAATCGTATAGTGTGAATTCAATCTTAGGGCCGTAGAACGCACCCTCGCCTTCTTGAATTTCGTATGGGATATCCATCGATTCAAGAGACTGCTTCAATGCTTCTTCAGATTGATCCCAGATTTCATCTGAACCTACACGTTTCTCTGGACGAGTAGACAGTTTCACTACGATGTTGTCGAAACCAAATGTTTGGTACGTATCGTACACCATCTTGATACAGTTTGTTACTTCTTCTTGAATTTGGCTCTCAGTACAGAAAATGTGAGCGTCATCCTGAGTAAAGCCACGTACACGCATAATACCGTGTAGTGCACCAGATGGTTCGTTACGGTGACATGATCCAAACTCAGCCATACGTAGCGGTAGGTCGCGGTACGATTTTAGACCTTGGTTGAAGATCTGTACGTGACCTGGACAGTTCATTGGCTTAATCGCGTATTCACGGTTCTCAGAAGAAGTTGTGAACATTGCATCAGCGTATTTGTCCCAGTGCCCAGAGCGTTCCCAAAGAACACGGTCCATCATAAGTGGACCTTTCACTTCTTGGTAACCGTACTCATCTAGCTTAGCGCGGATGAATACTTCTAGATCACGGAAGATAGACCAACCATTGTGATGCCAGAACACCATACCCGGTGCTTCTTGCTGCATGTGGAATAGGTCTAGTTGCTTACCAATCTTACGGTGATCACGCTTCGCCGCTTCTTCTAGGCGAGTTAGGTGCGCTTTCAGTGCTTTCTTGTCGTGGAAAGCCGTACCGTAGATACGTTGAAGCATTTTGTTGTCGCTGTTACCACGCCAGTAAGCACCTGCAACATTCAGCAAAGTGAAGTGTTGACAGAAGCTCATGTTAGGAACGTGAGGACCACGACACATGTCGATGTATTCTTCATGGTGGTAAAGGCCTGGACGATCATCACGAGATACGTTTTCGTCTAGGATTTCCACTTTGTATGGTTCGTCACGTGATTCAAACGTATCACGCGCTTCCTGCCAGCTTACTTTTTTCTTAACCACTTCGTACTTGGTTTTCGCTAGCTCTTTCATACGCTTTTCAATCTTTTCAAGATCTTCTTGCGTTAGAGATTCGTCTAAGTCGATATCGTAGTAGAAGCCATTGTCGATGGTTGGACCGATCGCCATTTTAGCTTGAGGGTAAAGCTGCTTAAGAGCGTGACCAAGAAGGTGAGCACAAGAGTGACGAACGATTTCTAGACCGTCTACTTCATCTTTAACTGTGATGATTTCAAGGCTTGCGTCTTCTTCAATTAGATCACACGCATCAACGCGGTTACCGTTTACACGACCAGCGATAGTTGCTTTGGCAAGACCAGGACCGATCGATTGCGCAACTTCCATAGTAGAAACTGGGTTGTCAAATTGACGCTGACTGCCGTCAGGAAGAGTAATAATAGGCATGCTATGTCCTTTACAGTGGTGTTGCACACCAAGCAACACATGTTATTCAAATTAGAAGCTATTTGTTGAAAATAGTTGAGAGTCAATAAAGGCCTCTCGGTAACACGAATACCGGACCGTTATCGAAAATGGGATTGTACCTAGCTCACATTTAGAATGCAAAGCGCGATTTTGTTTTGTCATAAGAACTTAACCGCAGACCCGTCACGACAATCTGATCATGCTTTTTTTAAGAGACCGCATAGCTGATGAATGGAATTGCCCCTCAATGAACTTACACAACAAATTACAATATCCCCTATTACGTGTGAACCGATACAAAGCCTAACACGCTGGGCGAGAGCTCAACGTGCGATTTAGGTATATAGTTGTTTTATAGAGTAGTTTGTATGTAGGTATTCATCATGGTCTATTTCAAATCGCGCTTTATGGTGCTTCTAAGCACCTCGATATGTTCTTTGCAAGCCTTCGCATCAAATGACTTATATGGCCCGCTGCGTTCTTACGCACAATCCCCAATGCAAGTGGTTAGTCACACCAACATACTGCGTTCAGGACATAGTCTGCCCTATGGTTTTGTCGAAGCTTATGGTTCGGGAACCGTGGCAAGTGTTTGGGCTCATACTGATGAATACGCACTGGATTATTACCACAATCAAATCGAATTAGGCAGCAAATGGCAAGTTAGCAACCGTTGGCAGTGGGAGCTCAACTATCGATGGGTCTTTGCCGCTGACAACCATTTAGATGGACTGACGAAAAGCTTCCATAAACTTTTCGGTATCGGACAAAATGGGCGGGATAAAGTAGACAGAGATCGTTTTTACATTTCAATGCCGCAATATGATGTGCTTGAAGATGATTTCGAAGGACAAACACTGGCCAATAACCTATCTACTTACTTACAGTATCAAGTGTTCCAAAATGAACATCACGGCCTATCGATTGGCGGCAGTTTGTATTTTAACGATGTGGCTCACGGCACTTTTCAAGGTAGCAGTTTCGAGCAAGGCTTCCAATTAAACTACAGCTACTTAAGTGATGCTCATGCATTTTATTCGATGATTGGCATGACTTTTCGCTCGGATGACCGTGCCTTGCTCGATCTGCCCTATCGACATAATACGATTGCCATTGCGGGTGGGTACCGTTATGCCTTAGAAGATAACCATCACCTGATGTTGGAATATCATTGGTATCAAGGGTCAACAGAAGGACCCACAGAGTTTGCTGATGCCTCTAATGAACTGGTATTGGGCTATCGATATCTAATGGAAAATTCAGCGCTTGAGTTTTTAGCCGTAGAGAACGCAAGAAACATGGATAACAGTACCGATATCGCTTTCACAATAGGATATCGGTACATATTTTCATCAAGGTGATGAGAGCTATAGATTTAGCGTTGGTGCAACTGCGGCTGCGACTTGAGCATCGGTTGCATTGATCGGCAACGTAAACGAGCGATATTGGTCACCAGCCAAGCTGAGCGAACGGTCAATCTCTGCCAAACAATGCATGACCTGCCCTTCCAGAATAAAAGAGAGCTCAATTTCTTTTGATGAAATAAAGCCGCTGTTAAGGAACTCTAGCTCTTGATAAATACCAGAGCGAGAGGCAAACGAGCCACCGCGCAAAAAGCCTTTTTCAACATCGGCTTTAACCATAGTGAAACCAGCTTGCTCGATCGCTTGAATAACGCGAGATGCTACTGGTAGTGGTTTCACTTCAATATAGTCACGGTCACGCGGGTCAATCGCAAAATCAATGTCTAACGTCGTTTCAACCCAAACATGGCATTGATTCTTAAGTGCGCTAACCGCAGTAATTGGCGTTTCATCATGCAGTTTTAGCTCAAACGGAACCTGCTTCTCTTCATTCGGTTGAATCACAAAGGGGTCTACCGCCTTCAGCTGATCAATAGTGAACGTTTGGTAACTTACGCTATCATCCACTTCGACTTTCATCTCTGTGTTCAATTTAATCGTAATAGCATCAATTTGTTGTTCGACGTCTCCGCCTTTGATATGAACATGCCCTTTCAGCGTCGCTCCTTGAAACACGCTCATTTCGTTTAAAATCGTATCTACTTTTGCAGAACCGATCCCCAGTGATGCTTTCAATTTTTTAAACATGTTTTTCCTTTTTAGCGACTTTTCTTCTCATAATCGTTTGTTTACACAATTGTTTTATACTCTGCAAGCAATAGACCACAAGAAAATGTTCGAATTCCATCATCAATCCAAATAATGCTCAACAGCAAGAATCATTCAGCCCCACAATAGGATTGTTCTGTCACTAAGTGCTGCATTTGTCGAGAAATGTTTGCAATTTGTACCTAAATTAAGCAGTATTTGTATAGTCAAATAAAAGGGAATCATTATGTCTGCACCACTCTACATTCAAATCAAACAATTTATCCTCGATAAAATTGATGCTGGAGAGTGGATAGTTGGTCATCGTATCGCCACAGAGATTGAGCTTACCGAGCAATTTGGTGTCAGTAGAATGACAGTGAACAAAGCAATTCGGGACTTAGTTAATGAGGGCCGATTACAACGTCGCCCACGCTTAGGTACGTTTGTGTGTGATCCTGGTGAAAAGTCAGAATCTCCTCTGTTAGACATTCGAAACATTGCCGAAGAAGTCAGCGACCGAGGGCGACAATATAGCAGTAAAGTGCTCAAACAAGTTGCCATAAAAGCAGATGACAGCATTGCGACAAAACTCGGCGTCATGCTTGGCACAACGGTGTTTTACAGTGAAATTATTCACTATGAAGACCAAACGCCGATTCAATTGGAGCTCCGCTGGGTGAATAGCCAATATGCCCCGAGTTATTTAAATCAAGACTTCACACAAATCACTCCAAATCAATACCTGTCAGATAATTGCCCACTCAGCGCGATAGAACATACTGTAGAGGCAATTGTGCCTGAAAGCCGTATTAAGCAAGACTTAAAAATGCAAGCCAATGAACCTTGCCTTCTCTTGAATCGCAGAACGTGGAGCCAAGATAAGTTAGTCAGTACCGCCCTACTTTATCACCCTGGTAACAAATATAAGCTGAGCTCAAAAGTGCTCATTTAAGGACAAGATTTGTCCTCTAGATCTACGTTTTGATCACATTTTAGCAACATCAATCTTGTCAGTGTTCTTATTTTGCTCTATTTATTTGTATATACATTTAATGATACAAATAAACACAGGGACACAAACATGGATTTGCTGATTGAAAACGCACGTCTAGTTACCATGCAATCGGGAGAATGCGGATACCTTCCAACGCCTCCAGCGCGCATTGGTATTCAATCTGGAAAAATCGTTGCGATCAGTACTTGTGCCATTGGTGAAGACGCACCGCAAACCGAGTCTCTGCTGTCTGCCCAACATTACGCTCAGAGTATCGACCTTCAAGGCAAGTTAGTTCTGCCAGGTTTGATCGACTGCCACACTCATCTTATTTACGCGGGCAATCGTGCCAACGAATTTGAAATGCGCTTAAACGGCGTGCCATATCAAGAAATTTCCAAACAAGGCGGTGGGATACTTTCAACGGTGCATGCGACGCGTTCAGCAACCGAAGCGCAATTAGTTGAGTTAGCGTTGCCACGTTTAGACGGGCTACTCGCGAGCGGCGTCACTTCTGTCGAAGTGAAATCAGGCTACGGATTGACACTGAATGATGAAGTAAAAATGCTCCGTGCAGCCAAAATGCTTGAACAAGAGCGCAAAGTTAAAATCACCACTACACTTCTCGCCGCTCACGCCATTCCGCCAGAGTTCCAAGGTCGTGCAGATGATTATATTGAGCACATTTGTCAGGACATAATCCCTGTTGTCGCAAAGGAAGAATTAGCTACGAGTGTCGATGTTTTTTGTGAATCGATTGGTTTCAATCTTGAACAAACAGAAAAAGTGTTTGTAGCTGCAAAACGCCACGGCTTAAAGGTTAAAGGGCATACTGAGCAACTTTCTAAT
This sequence comes from Vibrio sp. 1159, assembly GCF_033340395.1. NCBI lineage: Bacteria > Pseudomonadati > Pseudomonadota > Gammaproteobacteria > Vibrionales > Vibrionaceae > Vibrio > Vibrio sp. 1159. Next base: position 23,575 of record NZ_JAWOWL010000005.1, read on the forward strand.
CTCGGTGGTACAGCCCTCACTGCGCAATACAACGGTCTGTCAGCGGATCACATCGAGTTTTTAGATGAGCAAGGTGTTAAAGCACTTGCTCGATCAAACACCGTCGCCACTCTATTGCCTGGCGCTTTTTATTTTCTAAGAGAAACTCAGTTACCACCGATTGAGTTGTTGAGAGAGCATAACGTGCCGATGGCAATTGCTACGGACGTCAACCCAGGTACATCACCATTTTCTGATCTCACACTCATGCTGAATATGGCGTGCACGCTATTTCGCCTTACACCGCAAGAAGCACTGCGTGGTGTAACGCAACATGCAGCCAAAGCTCTGGGTTATCAAAACTCACGTGGCGAAATCAAAGTAGGGTTTGATGCGGACTTCTCTATCTGGGATATCGAAAGCCCTGCGGATTTAAGCTATCAAGTCGGAGCAAAACGTCTGGTAGGTCGTATAGTAAATGGTGAATACATTTCACACGGAGGCCAATAATATGTCTCAATTCGACCTACACTCTCCCCTATTTCATTGGCAAGGCCGTCATGATGCCGAGGACGGCAAGCTTGGTCAGCGAATTCATCACGTTGTTCAACGCCAAAAAGCAGATGAGTTGCGTGCCGTTGCGCATGGCGTCTCATTACTCGGTTTTGCTACCGACGCTGGCGTTGCGAGAAACAAAGGACGCATTGGCGCGAAAAAAGCGCCAGACTTAATCCGACGAGCACTCGCTAATTTAGCATGGCACCAAGACGCCCCACTATATGACTTAGGTACTGTGGTGTGTGAAGACGACTTACTGGAAGAGAGCCAAGCTCTATGTGCAGCAACCATTTCAAGCGCACTGCCCCATACGCCAGTCATCGTGCTAGGTGGTGGGCATGAGATTGCGTGGGCCTCGTTTTCCGGCTTAGCGGAATATTTTAAAGCGCACCATCCAGAGAAGAAGCCTAAAATCGGCATTATTAATTTCGATGCGCATTTCGATTTGCGCGCATTTGAGAGCAACCTCACCGACATAAGACCAAGCTCTGGCACCCCCTTCAACCAAATTCATCATTTTTGCCAACGTAACGATTGGGACTTTCATTACGCTTGTATTGGTGTAAGCCGTAGTAGCAACACTAAAGCGCTATTTGAAAAAGCAGATGCGCTAAATGTTTGGTATGTAGAGGACAATCAGCTCTGCTACTTAAACCACAGTTATCACTTAACTCAGCTTCAGCATTTTATTGACGACTGTGACTACCTCTATTTGACTATTGATCTGGATGTATTCCCTGCTGCAACCGCACCTGGAGTCAGCGCACCAGCTGCTCGGGGAGTGAGTTACGACACTATTGCACCCTTTTTAGATCGAATTCTTCATTACAAAAATAAGCTAATGCTGGCTGATATCGCCGAATACAACCCAAATTATGACGTCGATAGTCAAACTGCACGATTAGCTGCCCGTTTGTGTTGGGATATCGCCAACGCGATGGCGGAAAAACAGCACAAACCATAATGCATCCCAGATGCCACTGATTATTACGACCAAGCAAGTACTTGGTCATCACGAGAAACTAAAGGAGTCTGAAATGACACAGCGCCAGGGACAAGATCCACGACTTGATACAAGCAGAACAATTCGTGCACCTCACGGAGATAAACTGCGCGCAAAATCTTGGCTAACCGAAGCCCCTCTTCGTATGCTGATGAACAACCTTGATCCTGATGTTGCAGAACATCCACATTCACTGGTTGTATATGGCGGCATTGGCCGAGCAGCGCGAAACTGGGAATGTTACGACAAGATTGTTGAAGTACTTGAAAGACTCGAAGATGACCAAACGCTTTTAGTTCAATCAGGCAAGCCTGTTGGTGTTTTCCCTACTCATAAAAATGCTCCACGCGTGCTTATCGCAAACTCAAACCTTGTTCCGCATTGGGCAAACTGGGAACACTTCAACGAGCTCGATAAACAAGGCTTGATGATGTACGGCCAAATGACCGCTGGCAGCTGGATATACATTGGCTCGCAAGGTATCGTACAAGGCACATACGAAACGTTCGTATCTGTTGCAAAAAAACACTTTGACGGTGAAGCAAAGGGCCGTTGGATTCTAACAGGTGGTCTCGGTGGCATGGGTGGTGCTCAACCTCTCGCTGGTACAATGGCGGGCTTCTCCATGATTGCAGTAGAGTGTGATGAGTCACGTATCGATTACCGCCTACGTACAGGCTATGTCGATAAGAAAGCGACTTCTTTAGATGAAGCGCTAGCTATCATTAAAGAGTCAGACACACCAGTATCGGTTGGTCTACTAGGTAATGCAGCAGACGTTTTCTCTGAGCTGGTAGAACGTAATATCACGCCTGATGTAGTAACAGACCAAACGTCTGCACACGACCCGCTCAATGGCTATTTACCACAAGGCTGGAGCATGTCTCACGCAGCAGAAATGCGTTTGCAAGATGAAGCAATGGTCGTAAAAGCAGCGAAAAAATCCATGGCTGTGCAAGTTCAAGCGATGTTAGAGCTGCAAAATCGCGGCGCCGCAACACTCGACTACGGTAACAACATCCGCCAGATGGCCTTGGAAGAAGGCGTAGAAAACGCATTTGATTTCCCTGGCTTCGTTCCAGCCTACATTCGTCCTCTATTCTGTGAAGGTATCGGTCCTTTCCGTTGGGCTGCTCTCTCTGGCGATCCTGAGGACATTTATAAAACCGACCAAAAAGTAAAAGAGCTAATTCCAGATAATCCGCACTTACATAACTGGCTAGATATGGCTCGCGAACGCATCCAGTTCCAAGGTTTACCTGCGCGTATTTGCTGGGTTGGTCTTAAAGATCGTGAGCGTCTTGGTCAAGCATTCAACGAAATGGTGAAAAATGGCGAACTTAAAGCGCCCGTTGTCATTGGTCGAGATCACTTAGACTCTGGCTCTGTAGCAAGCCCGAACCGTGAAACCGAAGGTATGATGGACGGTTCTGACGCCGTATCAGACTGGCCATTATTAAACGCGCTACTCAACACGGCGGGCGGCGCAACTTGGGTTTCACTGCACCACGGCGGTGGCGTAGGTATGGGCTTCTCGCAACACTCAGGTATGGTTATCTGCTGTGACGGCAGTGAAGATGCCTCACAACGTATTGCCCGCGTGCTGCATAACGACCCAGCAACAGGCGTGATGCGTCATGCTGATGCGGGATACGATATCGCTAAACAATGTGCAGCAGAGCAAGGGCTAGATTTGCCAATGCTCAACGAAGAACTGAAGAAGCTCAAGTAAGGATGAAAGAGATGTTAAATTTAACGCTAAAGCCAGGTCATATTAGCTTAAACGAACTACGCCAAGTGAGCCGTTCACCAGTCAACCTTATTTTGGATCCTGAAGCCATTCCGGCCATTGAAGAAAGCACACAGGTCGTAGACCGAGTCATCGCGGAAGATCGAACGGTTTACGGAATTAACACTGGTTTTGGGCTATTGGCTAACACACGAATAGCACCAGAAGATTTAGAAACACTGCAACGCAGTATCGTTCTTTCTCATGCGGCAGGTATCGGTGAGTTTATGTCAGATGAAACGGTTCGTCTGATGATGGTATTAAAAATCAATAGTCTGTCTCGTGGCTTTTCTGGGATTCGCCTAAAAGTCATTAATATGCTGACCGACCTAGTCAACGCACAAGTTTACCCTTGTGTACCTAAAAAGGGCTCTGTTGGCGCATCAGGTGACTTAGCTCCTCTAGCCCATATGAGCACTGTATTACTGGGAGAAGGACAAGCTCGCCACAACGGTAAAATCATTTCCGGGCAAGAAGCATTAAAAATCGCAGGTCTAGAGCCTATCACTCTGGCGCCAAAAGAAGGCTTAGCGCTACTAAATGGGACTCAGGCATCCACAGCGTTCGCATTGGAAGGCCTGTTTATCGCGGAAGACCTTTTCGCGTCAGCAACCGTTTGTGGTGCAATGTCTGTTGAAGCCGCTCTCGGCAGCCGACGTCCATTCGATCCGCGCATTCACCGTGTACGTGGTCATCGCAGCCAAATGGACGCAGCACTCGCATACCGTCATTTGTTAGACACATCGAGTGAAATAGGTGATTCGCACACTAACTGTGAAAAAGTACAAGACCCGTATTCTTTGCGCTGTCAGCCTCAAGTGATGGGCGCGTGTTTACAGCAAATCCGCAATGCGGCGGAAGTATTACAAGTAGAAGCGAACTCCGTATCAGATAATCCGTTGGTGTTTGCTGAAGATGGTGACATCATCTCTGGCGGTAACTTCCACGCGGAGCCTGTTGCAATGGCAGCCGACAACCTAGCACTTGCGATTGCCGAGATCGGTAGCTTGTCTGAACGTCGTATGGCATTACTTATCGATAGCGCGCTATCAAAACTACCACCGTTCTTAGTCGACAATGGTGGTGTGAACTCTGGTTTCATGATTGCTCAGGTTACCTCTGCTGCGTTAGCAAGTGAAAACAAAACACTCGCTCACCCAGCGTCAGTAGACAGCTTGCCAACATCTGCAAACCAAGAAGATCACGTGTCAATGGCAACATTCGCGGCTCGCAGATTGAAAGAAATGGGCGAAAACACTCGCGGTATTCTGGCGGTAGAATACCTCTCAGCAGCACAAGGCCTAGACTTTAGAGCACCAAACAAGTCCTCTGAGCGTATTGAGATTGCGAAACAAATGTTGCGTGAAAAAGTATCGTTCTACGATAAAGATCGCTACTTTGCTCCAGACATTGAACAGGCAAATACTCTGCTTAAGCTGGCTATCCACAACACGCTCATGCCAGAGAGCTTGTTACCAAGTGTTCAATAACCAAGCATAACTGGCATTTCATCGAATAAACAGATAATGACTTGAAGGCTCTACGTTCAGCGTGGAGCCTTTTTACATACGATTAAACATGTTGATGGCACTATTTATGAACGCCTGTCTACTTTGATGGCTATACTTTAAAAGATAGGCGAGCGAAAAGGTCGTTGTTTATTGTTTTCACAAATAAAAGCGTTGCTAAAGTATGCGTTTTTAACGGTTTATCCGCCGAAATAGTGTCTTATTGTTAGGATACGGTGAAGTTTTCACTGGATGGACCATTGCTACGCAGATATTCGCATATAATCCCACACAGTTTTGGTTACTACGTAAAAATTATGTTTCTAACACCTTATTTTTCAAACACTAATCACCAGTTTCAGTTCACTCGCGAACAAGCAAGCCACTTTGCAAAACGTGTCGCAGGTGACTACAACCCAATTCATGATGAAGACAACAAACGCTTTTGTGTCCCTGGAGATTTACTTTTCGCTGTGCTTCTTAGTAAAGAAGGCGTTAGCCAAAAGATGCGTTTTAACTTCTCTGGCATGGTAAACGATGGTGTAGCACTTCATATTGAAAATAAGTGTGACAAAGAAAGCGCTGTTGTTGACGAGGCAGGTAAAGAATACTTACACATGTCCCGTGAAGGTGAAACTAACCACGATCCGGCATTTATTGAGCATGTAGTGACAAATTACGTGCAATTTTCTGGTATGAACTTCCCTCACATCATGGTTCCTCTTATGGAAGAGAAGCAAATGATGATTAACTGCCAGCGTCCATTAGTTATTTATGAAAGCATGGAAGTCGAATTTTCACGCTTAGACCTTACGCATCCAGAGGTGGATTTCACTGGCGCAACATTCGACGTAGAAGGAAAACGAGGTGTAGTCACCTTAAACTTTGCGTTTAAAGAAGACGGTGAAGTCGTTGGTAAAGGTATTAAGCGCATGGTTGCAAGTGGCTTGAAGCCATATGACCAAGAAGCGGTTGACGACCTTGTACGCCGCTTTAATGAACGTAAGGATGCATTCCTAGCAAAGTTCGTTAAGGCAGCCTAGTCGACTGCCCTATCAGAAGCGCACAAAAAAGTGTTTACTAAAAGAAAGCCCAACGTCGACCGTTGGGCTTTCTTTTTATGTCTCATCCAAACAAAACTAAACGCAATGCTTAGAGCCAACGACGAACATGGTTTTTATAATCCACATACTCTTCACCAAACAATCGCTCTAAAACGCGTTCCTCAGGCTTGATTTGAAACCGATTCATATAACTGACAAATATCACGCCACAAAGCACCACACTCAAGTGCTGCCACCACAAACCAGTTGCTATGATTAGAAGCAATAATGCCGTGTACATAGGGTTGCGTGAAAAGGCAAACACACCAGTTCTTACAACAGAAGATGCCGCTTCAGGTTTTACTGGGTTCACTGTGGTTTTTACTTTGCGAAATTCATACACGCCAGCAATGCCCATGTAGCCAGACAACAAAGTTAATACACCTACTACAAATTCAACAAAGGGGACTCGAATGTTCATGCTCGGCGTCAAAACTTTAAGTCCGTACATCAAAAGTATGACTAGCAAAAACACCGCAACAGGTGGGACTTTGAGTTCAAGTTTTCTCAAGATTCATATCCTTTGAAAGGGTCTAAGTACGGTTTCTAAAAAGCCCAGTAAAACTGGGCTTGATTTAGTCCGATTACAACAAAGTTAACAATGCCTGAACGGGATGCTTGGGCTTCGTTCCTTCAAAGCGTTTCACTTGGCTGCGGCAAGAATAGCCTGTAATCAAACATCTCTCGCTATCCAACTTATCTAAGCTTGGCTTCCAGCTTAAATTGTAAATGTCTTTCGACATCGACAACTTATCAACCTCATGACCAAACGTACCCGCCATACCACAACAACCAACAGGTACCGTATTCAAAACTGCACCAAAGTGAGCAAAAATAGCGCCCCACTCTTTTTCCGCATTTGGCATTTTGGTTTTTTCAGTACAGTGCGCAAACAGATACCAAGGTTCCTGCGCCTTATGCTCTCCGCTTTCAAACGCTTCTAGTCTTGGGTAAAGCCATTCGTGGGCTGTTAGTACATCGAAATTACCTCGCTTACTGCCAAGCACTTCAGCGTATTCATCTCGATAACACAGCACCAAAGCAGGATCGACGCCAACTAATGGAATATCCAGATCCGCTACCATCGCCAAGAACTTCGCTGTGTCGGCTGCTGTGTCCTTAAACTGACGTAAAAACCCTTTAATGTGTTGTGCTTTACCATTCGGCTTAAACGGCAGAAGCACCGGATTCATACCCAGCTTTTTCAATAACTTAACGAAGTCTTCAACGACATCAGCGTCGTAGTAACTAGTGAATGGGTCTTGAACAATTAAAACATGCTTGCTCTTTTCAGACGAAGACAAACCACTGAGCGCTTGCAGATCATAAGGCGTTGTCAGCGACTCTACTCGTTGTTTCAAGGTGGGTACTGATAACAACGGCGCATCGACATACCCGACCGTAGATGCCGTTAAACTTTTCACCCACGACTGCTTCAAAACACCATTTACGACACCTGGCGCTTTCGCCATCATCGGCAGCATAGTCTCAATGTTCGCAACCAGATAGTCTTTTGCAGGACGTTGGTAACGAGAGTGATAGATGTTTAAAAAGCGCGAGCGAAAGCTCGGAACATCGACTTTAATCGGACACTGACTCGCACACGCTTTACACGCCAAACAACCATTCATCGCTTCATACACTTCGTGAGAGAAGTCATACTCGTGACGACGATTGATAGAATGACGTACGCGGTCAATCATGGTTTTGATTGATGTTTTGTTTTCTAGTGTTTGTTTTTCTAAGTCAAGAATATCAATGCCTTGCTCAGTAAGCTGACGCAACCACTCACGAACCAAACCTGCACGACCTTTTGGTGAATGACGACGATCGGCTGTTACTTTCATCGATGGACACATTGGCGAGCTGGTATCATAGTTAAAACACAAACCGTTACCGTTACATTCCATCGCTTGTTTAAAGCTGTCACGTACTTGAACGTCAATCTGACGGTCATAGTAACCACGTTTGGTATCGGTAACTTTGACAAGCTCTGCATCACTATCCAGCGGTGTACAGATTTTGCCCGGGTTCATTTTGTTGTGTGGATCGAATGCCGCTTTCACACGTCTCAGTTCAGTAAACAACTCGTCGCCGAAAAACTCAGGGCCATATTCTGAACGGAAACCTTTGCCGTGTTCACCCCACATCAAACCACCGTATTTCGCCACCAGCTTGACCACTTCATCAGACACTTCGTGCATCAATGCTTCTTGGTGCGGGTCACACAAATCCAACGCAGGACGTACGTGAAGCACCCCAGCATCGACGTGACCAAACATGCCGTAATTCAGAGACTTGCTGTCTAACAGTTCTCGAAACTCTACAATAAAGTCCGCCAGGTTTTCTGGTGGCACACAGGTATCTTCAGCGAATGCGACCGGTTTAGCACGACCTTTTGCTGCGCCTAACAAACCCACCGCTTTTTTACGCATGTTGTAAATACGCCCAATGCTCGCTACATCGTTACAAACTTGGTAGCCGATAATGCCCGCTTCTTCTGTTTCCAACATGGTATCGAGCTTGGCGGTCAACGCTGCAACCTGAGCAGCAACTTCCTCTTCGTCCTGACCTGCGTATTCCACCATATTGATGCCAAGCATCTCTTTATTTGGAACATCGGTAAGTAAATCGCTCACGGTGTGCCAAACGATATCTTGCTTCGCGAGATTAAGCACTTTTGAGTCAACGGTTTCTACAGACAGCGCTTTCGCTTCTACCATAAACGGTGCATTACGCAGTGCAGAATCAAAGCTGTTGTATTTAACGTTAACCAACGTACGCGCTTTCGGAATTGGCGTCAGGTTCAGCTTTGCTTCGGTAATAAATGCCAATGAACCTTCCGCGCCGCAAAGTACTCGTGTGATATCGAAACGGTTACCGTCTTCATTCAAGGCATTTTTTAAATCGTAGCCCGTTAAAAATCGGTTAAGAGGAGGAAACTTATCTACGATCTGCTGGCGTTTTTCACGACATACGGATTCCGTTACACGTAGCGCCTTGGCAGCAAACTCGCCTTCTTTTGGGTAACCATGAGACAAGTCCGACTCTAAAATTGAACCATCAGCAAACACCGCTTGTAGCGACAAAACATGATCGGATGTTTTTCCGTATTTCAGAGAACCTTGACCAGAAGCATCGGTGTTGACCATGCCGCCAATCGTTGCACGGTTACTGGTAGATAAGTCTGGAGAGAAGAAGTAGCCATAAGGACGAACAGCGTCATTTAACTGGTCTTTCACTACACCAGTTTGTACACGAACCCAGCCTTCTTTCTCATTAATCTCAAGCACTTTGTTCATGTGACGAGACATATCCACCACAATACCTTTGGTTAGCGACTGACCATTGGTCCCTGTGCCGCCACCACGAGGTGAAAAGGTAATTCGTTCGTACTTTTCTTTATTGCTCAGTTTCCCGAGGAGAGAAACATCTTCAGTCGTTTTGGGATGAACGACAGACTGAGGAAGTTGCTGGTAAACACTGTTGTCAGTGGCAACCGCTAGTCGGCTTGAATATTGGCTTTCGATATCACCAGTGAATCCGGCGTGCTCAAGCTCTTTCAGAAAACTAAGAACAAGAGGATCGACATCAGTTTGCGAGTGTAATCTTGGTAACATTTGCTTCCTGCCCCTACGACGCTGATCCGATCAGCTGCGGGTTGTGTAATTATTTGCTCACTTCTCATACAAATTGGCGCTAAGCGAAAAAAAACACCACAAAAGAGTTAGTGAAGTAATATTCTTTGAATTTCGTCACTTTACAACATTTAAAAAGACGAGCAAATCAGAATCTCGATACAATAATTAAACTTATGCTTTATTTTTTCACGCTTGATGCCTTACATTGGGGAACGAATCGCGTTTCTAGATGAGTTTTCAGAATGAAAAAAAATAAAATTGTGACCACTGAAGATATCCTTCTCAAACTTTGCCAGTCTGTTTCTGGCGTACTTACTTCGGCGACATCTTCTCAAGTAAATTATTCAGCAATGGTGCAAAAAATCCACAAGACTAGCCTCAAACCAGATTTTGGCTGTTTTGTTCTGTTTGATGGCGGATTTACCGGGCTAGTTGTGATTAATTTTACGGCAAAAGCCGCACTGGAGATCTACACCAACTACATGCGTAATATGGGCATGCCAGAAGAAGAACTGGCAATATCTCATACTTCTGACGAGGTAGGCGATGTTCTGGGTGAACTCATGAATCAACTGGTCGGAGACTTCACTAATAAAATTCGTAAAGACCTGCAAACGAACATCACACAAAACCAACCAAAAATGCTGGCGCTGAATAAGCAAGTTATCTTACAAGTTGATACCAACCTTGACCGCCCTCAAGCGCGCAGAGTGACGTTCTCCACCGAAAACAACAATATTTTCTATCTCGAACTAGCAATGGATAAAACTGAGTTCATCCAACTGGAAGAGTTTGAAGTTGCTGAAGACGAAAACCCAGACGACATTTTAGAGGCCACACGTAAACAGTTGGCTGAGAAAGAATCTAAATCGTCGGGATCAAACGATGATGCCGATGACTTGCTCAACCAGCTCGGGTTGTAATTCTAACGAATCTTAATGAAGAATGGCTTCTTAGACACAAGTACGACTTCATACTGATTACGACGAACTAAAACGCCAGCCTCGCTTAATGCGAGGCTTCTTTTTATGTGCTGAAATTATCTTCAGTCCCACCTTGTATTTCGTTTTTATGTCAAAAAAGGTAATATGTCTGACTTCATAAATTTTCTGCTTTCGTTACTGGTTGTCGATGGATAAACAAAAAGCTCTGAAAAAAATCGCCAAGTGCTTAGAACTGGGCAATTCCGCTAATGTTAATGAGGCTGCCAATGCTATCAAAATGGCACATCGCCTCATGCTTAAATATGGTCTCGATAAAGACGATATTGAGTTCATCAGAATGGGAAAAACACAATCTTCTCATCTGCTACCAGCGAACATCAGTTCTACCATATTGCGAGTGATTCGCGGCATTAACACAAAATTCGGTGTCGAAGCAGTATTGTTGAATCACAAAGGGCTCAAACGTGTCGAATTTATCGGTGAAGCAGATCGCGCTATTTTTGCTGCATTTGCTTTCGATATTGTTTATCGCGAGATGAACGAAAGTACCGGACAATTCCGAAACAGCTTTGCTGGCACCGGCACCTCTTCTCAGGAAGTGACTCGCCGTGTGAACTCATTTGTATCTGGCTGGGTGGAAGGCGCGATTGAAAAATTGCCAATTATTTCTCCAGATGAAGAGTCGGCCAATAAAATTAATGACTATATTGATAAAGAATTCCAAAACATTGACCGCGAAACGTTCAAGAAGCAATTGAAAGAAGCAATGAAAAACCTAACTGAAGACTACGAAGTGGGCTTAAAGAAAGGTAGAAAGGTTTCAGTTAACCGTGGAGTGGGCGGCGAACAAGCACGCAAAATGTTGGGCGATTCATCGAAATAGCCAGAATAGTAAAGGATTCACATAAGCAGCAATGACTTCGATGTCGATGGGGCTTACTTTGAGAGCTTTGGCAGTATTGGTAGGAATTTTCTTACAGAAACTCTTATCAATCTTACTTTCTCATAACAAATATTAATGCTTGTTTATTCATAATTCGCATCCCATTATGAGGCATGGTTTCGCCTCAGTTTTATACGGAGATTTTCCCTTGAAAAAGATGCCTATTGCACTAGCTCTAGTGCTAGCTCTTACTGGCTGTCAAGCCACTCAACGCCAAAATGCAACAACGGGTGAATACGAAACTAACTCCACCACGCAAGGCGCGCTTATTGGTGCGATCGCTGGCGCAGCAATCGGCCTAGCAACGGGTGATGATGCTAAAGAACGTCGTCAGCATGCACTCATTGGTGCAGCCGCAGGCGGAGCGACTGGCGCTGGCGTTGGTTACTACTTTGACCAACAAGAAGCGGAGTTACGTCGCGCTTTGCTAAACTCTGGCGTACAAGTTCAGCGTGTTGGTGAAAATCAGCTTTTACTGCGTATGGAAAACGGTATCGGCTTCTCTTCAAGCTCTTACCAGCTTGATGCTAGCATCCATAATACTCTACGTGGTGTTGCTCGCATCCTAGTTGAGTACCCAGATACCAGTCTCGTTATTGACGGTTACACGGATAGCACAGGCAGTGAGTCATACAACCAAACGTTGTCAGAGCGCCGTGCAGAGTCCGTACGTCAATTCCTAGTATCTCAAAACGTTGCACCTGGTCGTGCAATTGCACGCGGCTACGGCGAACGTAACCCAATTTGCTCAAACCAAACTTCTGAAGGTCGTGCGTGCAACCGTCGTGTTGAAATCCAGATCTTGCCACTGAAGTAATTTGGTTGCACCATAACGGTAATAATAAAAAATTACCGGAGCAGGCCTAACCATTATCGTTAGGCCTGACATATTAATGTCTGTCAAAACGTCTGCCCTACTCTGCTTATTTAGCCTCAGCTTTTCTGGCTACTCACTTGCCTCTCGAGCTCCAAATGACCCCATCGAACAATACGAGTACGCACAACAATTATTGGCATCAAACGAAGCTGAAGCCTCACCAGAAACGCGTTACTGGCTAGAGCAATCCGCCAACCAAGGTTACCTCCCTGCGCAAAAACAGCTCGCGAACGACTTTGCTAAAGGGATAAATGGCGAAAAAAATGAAACACAAGCGTTATATTGGCTAACCTCTATCGCACTCAATGACCCAACCGATCGGGGCTTTCTTCTCGCTAACTTTATTCAGCGCAATCAAGATAAGGTCACAGCATCTCAATTGACTGAAGCTTTGTATCAAATGGCTTCTCAGCATAATCCAGCAGCAGAACAGGCTTATAATCAACTGTTAGAGCAGCGCTTCAACCAACTGCGAGCTAAACAAGTCTCGCAAATAAAGTCGCTCGATAAAAAGGCGGAGCAAGCACAGGAAGAGAAAAGCACAGTTGCAAACCCCAAAGTAGAACACTCGCCGTTTCTATGGCTGATTTGGCTAGCGGCGATACTCATCATCAGCGGCTTAAGTTTCCTCGTGATCAAAAAACTCAAGCAGAATAGAAAAGCGCGTGAAGCCAAAGGGGAAAGCCAAAATCAACGAATGGCGGAAAAAATAAAAGAGCTAGAGTTTACGAACAAGCAACTGAAGCGTCAGTTAGAGAAAGTATTCAGAGAATTTAAGAAATCCAAAACTCAGGCAGAAAACCATAAGCTAAGCGTCGCGTGTGCTATGTTTGGCTACACACCACAAACCATCCCTGATTTACAGGCAATCAAGCTACGCTATAGACAGTTATCAAAGCTTTATCATCCTGACACAAGGGGCAGTGAAGAAGAAATGAAGCGACTCAATCATGCCTTTAAGCTCGTCTCACAAAATGTTACAAAACAGTAAAAATAGGTCAGGATACTTTGGCTACCATGCTTTTATTCCCATATAATCAAACACCGCAATCGATCTCCCTCTCAAAGAAATTAACAGACATTTAACTTAAGTCGCGCTTTTATGCCATAATGCCCGGCGCAAAATAACACCTAACGACTCAAATTAATCTAGGTGGGGAGAAAATCAATGTTCACTGAAGAAGGCACCTGTGATTGGTGTAAAAAACCTAGTCTTGTAACTCGTCACGATTATTTAGATGGCAAGCACCACTACTCATGTAAAGCTTGTTACGATATGGCAAAAATCGACGTGCGCCTATTTAACCAAGGCGAATTGCAAATGCGCGAACGTTTGCAACGAGCGAGCTAAGCAAGACGGAATCAATGGAACAGATTTTCAAAAGCGCCTTTTATAAGGCGCTTTTTTGATCTCCCAAGCCTATTTCCAATCTCTATCTCGTATTCCCTCCTATCCTACATAGCATGTCGCATCGGTTATCAGCCCTCTTCCACTGTATACAAACCACTGTCCGTGAAAAACACCTGTATATACAGTAGTAAACCCCTGTATGTCTCTCGTCCAACTTTCTACTCACCTCACATTTTTAAATTGATGTTAGACATATCAGAAATGAAAAATAAACAAATAAATTCAATCACTTAAAGTAAAATTCTTTTATTTCCTTTTCAAAAAACCGCAAATAACTTTTGAGAAACTGGTTGATCAGGTCGCCAAAACAAACTACTGTATAGACATACAGCCTGTATAAAGGAACAGTAAGATGCAGTTACAAAGTCAATCTCATACATACTCTCGTTACAACGTATTGGCACAAGCAACTAAGCCCATGGCCGTTTCGGATCAGCTTCTATCTAAGCTGGCTGTTTTATCGCAGCAGAAACAATGGATTTTGTTTACAGCAGACTGCCCTCGTCCAGACTTTGAACAACTCACTGCTTCTAATATTTGCTGTAAAAACGTTATTCAAATGAAGCCCTCTCAACAGCTTTCAGAAGTCGAGATCGTGATAAAAGCCATCCGATCAGGCAATGCCAGTGCTGTTGTCGCATCCAATAAAATTGCACTTATGAATCAATCTATGTTGCGCGACATGGCGCAGCGCTATCAGTGTGAAGTCTTTTTCGTCGAAGGCAGAGTTAATAAGTACCACTAACAAGATCGACGTTATCCATCCTGCATCTCGCCTCCTTTTTAAGGGGGCATTTTTTTGTATTAAAGAAAACAGGCAAACGTTTGCTTTTTCTCTGGCGAGTTAAAATAGTTCTGGTATGATGCCCACATTCGATTTATTCAGCGCCCACATTTTGCTGAATATCTTCTCTTTCTGACGTTTGATTAAGATGATAGGAATGTCGCAATGAGCCTTGCTAATCAAGTACTTGCCGTCAATGACGACCTGCCAATTCGCACCCATAAACCCGTTCATAGTGGAAAAGTTCGTTCAGTTTACTGGTTAACTGATGAAGACAGCGCCCGACTGATCAAAGAAAAAGGATACAATGTCGCGCCAGATGCGCCTTTGGCTATCATGGTGATTAGCGACCGAATCTCTGCGTTCGATTGTATTTGGCATGCTGAAGGTGGTCTTAATGGTGTCCCGGGTAAAGGGGCTGCGCTTAATGCGATTTCTAATCACTGGTTCAAACTGTTCAAAGAAAATGGCTTAGCAGATAGCCATATTCTAGACATTCCTCACCCTTTTGTTTGGATTGTACAAAAAGCCAAACCGGTAAAAATCGAAGCCATCTGCCGCAAATACATCACGGGTTCGATGTGGCGCGCTTACGCAAATGGCGAGCGCGAGTTTTGTGGAATCCAACTTCCTGAAGGGTTAGAAAAAGACAAAGCACTGCCAGAGTTGCTAATGACCCCATCCACAAAAGGCATTCTAAAAGGCATTCCCGGTGTGCCAGAAGCGGATGACGTTAATATTACTCGTCAAGATATCGTAGACAACTACGAAGCATTTAACTTCTCAAGTGCGGACGATATCGCACTCTACGAAAAACTGCTGAAAGAAGGCTTTAACGTTATCAGCCAAGCATTAGAAGCAATTGACCAAATCTTTGTCGATACCAAATTCGAATTTGGTTATGTTCATGATGCTGCTGGCAATGAAAAGCTGATTTACATGGATGAAGTGGGTACACCAGACTCGTCTCGTATATGGGATGCTAAAGAGTACCAAGCAGGTCACATCGTAGAGAACTCAAAAGAAGGTTTCCGCCAGTTCCTACTTAACCACTTCCCTGACCCAGATATCTTGCTAAACAAAGAACGTATGCCTGAGCGCGAAGCTCTCGCTCGTGATAATGCTTTGCCCGTCGAATCTTTGATGGCGATTTCGAGCACTTACATTGGTATTGCCGAGAAGATTACAGGCAAACCGATTCATTTGAGTGAGAATCCGAAAGCGGAAATCATCGAGGTTCTGAGCAAAGAATACGGATTGATTGACTAGCACTGTCGCTAGATTAGCTAAACGCTTTCCAATAAAAAGTCCGCAATAGCCTGCGGACTTTTTTCGTATTAGGCTCATTTTAGCCGATATTTAACGTAGTACCATCAGTTGTGGAGGCTGACTTGGTCGTCACCTGATATGTTTTGTCTTTAATCGTTGATACGAAATACCAGGTCGACTCTGCCTTGTCGGGCGTAAAAGTAACGCGCATAAAGCCACGCTGTTTGATGTCTGCCCACTGTAATTCTGACACTAAGTGCGGCAGCGTGTATTCCATTTGAGCGATCGCGACAGGGTCTAACGCGAGGTAGGCCTCTAACCCAGGGGAACTCACAGAGCTAGTCGCAAACTCTACCCCGATAGGATGCTTAGATACGTCTTTAAGCTCACTTGCCCATGCATTGTGCGTATCTCCTGCCAAACAGACAAAGTTACCACTGCTGGCTTTGGCCAGTTGATAAACGTTCTCTCGCTCAACGTAGTAACCATCCCATGCATCTAGGTTATATGGCAAAGCAATGGTATCTAAACTTGGGTCAGAGAGATAACCCGTAATCGCAGAGTTTACCGCTAATAACGCCTCTGTTTTTTGTTCTTCAGTGGCAGTAAACAATTGAAACATCGCGGTCATAACCGAACTTGGCAACTCCATACGAGACATTAACACTTGTTGCCCTAGCACATTCCAAGTTGCGTCGTGCGTACTGAACGCATCCATCAGCCAAGCGAGTTGGTCACCGCCTAACAGCTCTCGGTCTTGACTGCGCGACTGAGCAACTAAACCGCCAATAGCTTCCATCGTTGGTGAGCTGAGCGAGAAATAATCCAACGGTTTATCACGCCCCACAAGTCGCGTGTCGAGCATCATCAAATTGACTAAACTTCCAAACGAAAACTGACGGTAAATCAGCATGTTTGAGAAAGTGTTTTCACGAACGGGCAACCATTCTGTCCACGCGGCAGCCGCAGCTGCACGACGATCATTAAAGCTGCCTTCCTCTTCTTGATGGTTTTCCGCACCATTTTTCCAACTATCATTTGCAAGCTCATGGTCATCCCAGACTGCAATCATTGGTAGGCTCGCATGTAACGCTTGCAGATCAGCATCTTGGCGATATTGCGCATACCGTTTTCGGTAATCATCTAAGGTAATGCATTCAGTGCCTTTGCTTGGCTCTCGCACTAGTGCCTCAGCATCTTCACTAGCGTAGCCACCAGCCCCATACTCATAAATGTAATCACCGAGATGAAGTACCACATCAAACGGTTCTTGCTCATGTTGATTTAAGATCTCTCGATACACATGGAAGTAACCAGCAGGATAGTTTGCGCAAGAAACAACCGCCATGGATGCCTTTTCTACACCATCCTCTGGTAATGTTTGAGTTTGCCCGACTTCGCTAGTGACATCTCCAACCATGAATCGATAGTAGTAACGAGAATTTGCGTTGAGATTTTGAACATCGACTTTTACCGTGAAATCTCGGCTCGTGTCCGTGGCAAAAGTGCCACTTTGTACGATATCAGTAAAATTTTCATTAGAAGAAACTTGCCAGCTTACATCTGCGTAGCTCGCTGAGGTTGTAACACGAGTCCAAATGATTACTTGTGTTTGAGTAGGATCTCCACTCGCCACTCCGTGCTCAAAGGTAACCGCAACAGATTCACTAGCATCGCTACCACAGCCCACCAGCCCGGTAACAATCGCCGTTGAAGAGGCAGCTTTCATAAAGTCTCGACGAGACAAAGACATATTGACTTCCTTTCTTATTGTGTTTGTTTTTATGCCCAAATGACGTGGTGACTCGATCATCCTTGTATGCCAATAAGGGACGTTAATTCGAACTTACAGTACCAACCACTTAGTCGATAATTTGTCCTAAAAACACAAAGTTAGAAGCTAGTTATGACAATTGCATTTCCAAACGTTACATTTTTGTTAATTTAAGTGCAAATACTCTATATTCATCACACTTCCTAAGACCTGTGACAAAAACCTCAAAATAAAAAAGCGACCTACTTTGAGGTCGCTTTTCATTGCACTATTGTTAAGTGGTACATCGATGAAGTGGAAATGCTCAGCCTAAAACTTGATGTTAAGGACATCTTGTTCTGACGTATCCACCTTCAACTGACTGCGAGATTCTATGTACTCGATTTGCTGAACATCGAGCGAATATGGCATAACGACTCGCAATTCATTGATCCCTTCATGTTTAGCTAACTGGGTTAAGCGGACCAAATTGGATTCATCACTTTTACGAGAAGACATCGATTTTAATGCGGCATCCCACAACCGATCTTCAGGCTTGCTCAATTCCGCAATGTTCTGTTTCCACATCAAACCGAAAATAGGCGCTATGGTGGCAAATGCCTCTAAAAAGGTCCATTTTTTACTACCTGTCGCTCCTAAAAAGCTAGTGTAGTCGAATTCAATGCACGTCTTTCCTTGTTGATCCATTCTATGCCCCCGACACTCGAAAATGAGATATACCAAATATCGTTCAACTGTTTTGATATAGCAATGGGATATAAAACATTCGTCTTTTATGCCCTAATTTACATACAAAAGGAAATATTAAAACCAGCTTTGTAACAACTGATGTACAGCTTCGCCATATATAAGCATTCAATTGATTAATATTTCAATTAAGAAACTAAAAACAACACGCAAGTAACGCTATCAATATGAAATCATTATAGATTCACCAAGAAAATATCAATTCTTGTCACAACGTCATCCGCCGACCTACTTCACATCAATCACTCGACTGGCCTTTTTATACTGTATCTTCCAACCCGCCCAACGTGGCAGCTCCCAACGCTTCGGGCCTCCCTTTCGGTTTCCCTCTCGATAAACGACCTGTACCAGCTTGCGAGACGCGTAATACTCGACATCTAGTTGGAGTTCTGGCAGCGAAAGTTCTAAAGGGTACTGCTCCGTGAAATCGTCGTATTCCCATTCTGGAACACCATTAAATGTTAAGTCTTCTGGTTCAAACAACGCCATATCATCGATGTTTTCAACGCCTAATGTTTCCAACTGATCCTTTAACCAGCTAGAAAATGTCAAGGAGGCCAAGTCGTTAACCTCTTCTCCTTCGACATTAAGGCCCAGTGCGTTGTAGAGTTTCCAGTGTTGGATTTGCTGTTTTCTTTGAGAAGCAAAACCTGGTAACAGTGTCTCGTCTTCTATCATTTCGACAATAGACTGAACAGCAACATCACCTTTTAACGCTTGATGTTCAGTACAGATTGTTCGTCCGGCGTAGACAAAATGCATCGTTGCTCTTGGGGTCTCCTCTTCATAATTCGTCTCACCTTGTTGCCACTCCCCTAGCTCAAGTTCGCGTAATAACGTCAGCGGGATAGGCATCATAACCGATGCGAGGTTTAGTGTTTGCTTAACACCTCGTCCTGGCACGCTATGGCTATCTAGCACGATGGCCGCTTCTTCTTTATCAGGAAAGCGGCTGTTACGCCCAACCAGCATCTCGACTACGCCATTTCCTAGAGCATCCCTTCGACGAGCTCGTCGGACAAACACAAGCTCAGGGTGCAATGAGGCGATGGAGAAAAAGAGCGCTTCACGTTTATATCGAGAGGCAACGTCAAGTTCCGGTAATTCAAATGCTTCTCGCATTTGTTTCGCTAAACCTTGCGCCTCTTCGAGTGCGCTGGCATCAATGACAATGCCCGGAAGTCGCTCCCCCCGAACCAAACGGATAAGCAAAGAGGCATCACACCCGTATGGTTCCTCTTGAGATAGAAGCTCAGCGACTTCACCACTTTGTCGCTGATAGAGTTGAGCAGGCACAGATAATGCTGCTGCCAAGTCAATCATTGCTTCCTTCTCTGTCTTCGCTTGAATTCTGGTAACGAGATCGGCAAACAGTGCATCAATGGGTAGTGGATATACTTTTCTCCCGTGCTGCGTGACATTGCCATCCTCATCAATCGCTTCCATGGATAACAACGTCGAATGAGATGCCTCTAGCGACTTTGGGGGAATTGAGTCGAGAAAATCGAGTGTTGAGAGACGGTACCCACAACAAGCCGCTGCCAGCATGGGCTCGACGAGCTCTTCTCTGTGTAATTCTGGAGGTGTCACCAACTCTAAAGGCGCGTGCTCACCATATAGACGAATACAAGCCCCTTCGGTAACGCGACCTGCTCGCCCCATTCGCTGCGCGGCACTGGCCTTAGAAATGTTGGTTAACGTCAGTGCTGTACGTCCATTTCGTTGTACAGTTCTGCGCTCTAAGCCGCTATCGATTACCACCCGGATATTAGGAATGGTCAGAGAGGTTTCCGCGACGTTGGTTGCCAATACGACTTTCCGTTGCTTTTGTACCGTCAGCGCACGATGTCGTTCTGCATCACTGACCGAGGCATGAAGTTTAACCACCATGACATCACTGCTGCTTTGTAGCATCTGCGCGCATTGGGCGATCTCTTTACGTCCTGGGAGAAAAACAAGAATATCGCCATCTTCATCTTCCAGTGCTTCTTTTACCGCTCCGACAACCTCCTGTTCACATCCCTTTTTGTTCGGTAAATAGCGGCTGTCTGTAGAACGATGTGTCACCGTGACTGGAAAGCAACGTCCCTCCGAACTCAGGCGCTTAGCATTCAGGTAACGAGCAAGCTTTTCGCCTTCTAAGGTAGCGGAAGTGACGATCAATCGATGTTGATTTTCTTGCTTCAAAATGGCGGTTAATAGATCAATATCCCAGCGTCGCTCGTGAAATTCGTCCACTATCACGACATCAAAGTCTGCTAGCTTGTTTTCCGAAAACCAACGCAGTGCAACCCCCGGAGTGACAAATACAACTTCGGTTTTTTCATCAAAATAGGCATGAAGCTTGATCGCGTAACCGACTTTGCGACCTATTGGCTCTCCAGATTGCTCCGCAAGAAATTCAGCCAGCGAGGTACAAGCAATTCGACGTGGTTCAATAACCAGAACGCGTCCGTGTTTTGCCGCCCACATGGGCAAGCGGGTAGATTTACCCGACCCGGTTTCGGCTTCCACCACAAGATGGTTAAGGCTTACATGATGGTCAAACTCGGCTTGCAGGCTGTCGATAGGTAGTTGAAACATAGAAATTGGATTTGATTTGATGATGCAAAACATTATACCCAAGTAAAAAAATCCTGCTTTAGGTATCTCTAAACAACCAATATTGCCGATATTTTCGTCGGTATCTGAATTTTTTTGCGACATTACATTGATGTGCATCAACGCATGTTTACAACTAAATAGTGAACCCGTTAAAATTTGGTGCGCATCCTTCAACCCTACATAAGGCACCCAATGAACAACGATAAACGCCCACTATATATTCCATATGCGGGTCCGGCTCTTTTAGCAACCCCTCTTTTGAACAAAGGCAGTGCATTCTCTGCTGAAGAACGTAGTTCATTCAACTTAGAAGGTCTGCTTCCAGAGTCGACCGAAACTATCCAAGAGCAGGTGGAACGTGCCTACCAGCAATACAAAAGTTTCGAAAGCGATATGGATAAACACATTTATCTGCGTAATATCCAAGACACCAACGAAACATTGTATTACCGCCTAGTGCAAAATCACATTTCTGAGATGATGCCTATCATCTACACGCCGACTGTTGGCGCAGCATGTGAAAACTTCTCTAACATTTACCGTCGTGGTCGCGGTCTGTTCATTTCATACCCGAACCGTGACCGTATTGACGACTTGCTGAACAACGCAGCAAACCACAACGTTAAAGTGATTGTTGTGACAGATGGCGAACGTATCCTTGGCTTGGGTGACCAGGGTATCGGCGGCATGGGTATTCCTATCGGTAAACTGTCACTATATACCGCGTGTGGTGGTATCAGCCCTGCTTACACGCTACCAATCGTGCTTGATGTGGGTACCAATAACCCGCAACGCTTAGCTGATCCGATGTACATGGGTTGGCGTCATCCTCGTATTACGGGTGCAGAATACGATGCATTTGTAGAAGAGTTTATCCAAGCGGTACAGCGCCGTTGGCCTGATGCTTTGATCCAGTTCGAAGACTTTGCTCAGAAAAATGCGATGCCTCTTCTAGAGCGTTACAAAGACCGCGTGTGTTGCTTCAATGATGATATTCAGGGTACTGCAGCTGTTACTGTTGGCTCTCTACTTGCAGCTTGTAAAGCAGCAGGAACTCAGCTTTCTAAACAACGTATTACCTTCCTAGGCGCAGGGTCTGCTGGTTGTGGTATCGCAGAAGCGATCATCGCACAAATGGTATCGGAAGGAATTTCTGACGAGCAAGCTCGCTCACAAGTTTACATGGTTGACCGTTGGGGTCTGTTACAAGAAGGCATGCCTAACCTTCTTGATTTCCAACAACGCTTGGTGCAAAAGCATACCAATACGAAAGAGTGGGAAAATGAAGGAAATGGCTTCTCACTACTCGATGTTATGCGTAACGCCAAGCCAACGGTACTAATTGGTGTTTCTGGTGCTCCTGGCCTATTTAGCCAAGAAGTCATCGAAGAAATGCATAAACACTGTAAGCGTCCGATTGTCTTCCCACTGTCGAACCCAACAAGCCGCGTGGAAGCGACACCGAACGACATCATTCGTTGGACAAATGGTGAAGCACTGGTTGCGACAGGTAGCCCATTTGAGCCAGTGGTTCATGAAGGTCGCACTTACCCTATTGCACAATGTAACAACAGCTACATCTTCCCAGGCATTGGCCTTGGTGTACTTGCTGTCAATGCAAAACGTGTCACTGACGAGATGCTAATGGAATCAAGTCGCGCGCTCGCAACATGTTCTCCTCTAGCAATCAACGGTCGTGGGGCTCTACTTCCACCACTAGAAGAGATCCACTTAGTATCGAAAAAAATCGCATTTGCCGTTGGTAAAAAGGCAATTGAACAAGGTGTCGCATTAGAAATTACTGATGAAGCATTGAACGTGGCAATTGAACAGTCGTTCTGGCAACCTGTTTACCGCCGCTACAAACGCACTGCGTTCTAAGCTTGAGACAATTCGTTTAATAATTAGCCCCTACCATGTAGGGGCTTTTATTTTTTTATCATCCTAACCAGATTTTGGCATAAATGGGCTTCTCTCTTTTTGTTTCTATCAGATATGATGAGAACTACATTTTTAGTTAAGGATATAAAACGTTTTGTTGTTTTCTCGCATAAGATCAAAGTGGAAGCTGAAATTTTCCTGGAAGCGATTTGCTTTGATTTTGTCGATCTCTGCACTTAGTCTGCTTGTTTCTGTTATTGCCATCGACCGGTGGGTGGTTTTACAAGCCAAAGAGAGCATTTTCACTGAATACGAGCAAATCCCTCAACATGAGGTTGCCGTAGTTCTTGGTACCAGTAAATACATCGGAAAGACCCTCAACACTTACTACACTCATCGCATTAATGCGGCGATTGAGCTTTACAACCAAGGCAAAGTAAAACAGTTTTTATTGAGTGGTGATAACGCCCACCGTTCATACAACGAACCGTGGACAATGAAACGCGACTTACTTAAAGCAGGCGTGCCTGAAGAAGTGATTCACCTTGATTATGCTGGCTTTCGTACCTTAGATTCGATTGTACGAGCAAAAAAAATTTTTGCTTCGGAGCGATTTCTGATTGTGACTCAGCGCTTTCACTGTGAACGCGCACTGTTCATCGCTGATGCTTACAGCATTGATGCACAGTGTCTCGCGGTAGCAGGGCCGACGGCCAACAAGCAAAAAACATCGATGCGTGTTCGAGAACTGCTAGCCCGTGTGAAAGCGTTTTTAGACCTGTATATTATCAATACGCAGCCTAAGTTCCTTGGCCCTCAAGAACCTATCGTTGCAGTAAAAGAGCCAAATAAAGCAGCTAACGAGCCTCTTCAAGTCCCCGTCGAATAGAGGAATAACGTGGCTCACAAGCCTAGTAACATTTCTATAAAACAAATGGGTAGTTTTCTACCCATTTCCAATTCTCAACATCACACTTTCTAATTTGCTCTACGATTCAGGCAAAACTCTTTTTCGCATTCAAAGTAACATTTCATCAATAAATAACTACAAGTCAGTTACTTTGCCATAAAAAAAACCGACAAAAGGCAATGCAAAAGGAGCACTACCCATGACCGCACTCGCTGTGACATTGAAGAATTGGTTCTTCACTCGCAACAGCATGATTTTGAACGCGAATATCCTATTGTTCATTATCTTGTTTAATACCTTACCCTTTGAACCACAAGTAGTAACCGGCCTGAGCATCTTAGTTTTTGTTGCTATTCTGTGGCTAACCGAAGCGATTCACGTCAGCATTACCGCGCTGCTCATACCACTACTTGCGGTATTTTTGGGTGTGTTCAACACTCAAACCGCACTGAATAACTTTTCCAACTCCATCATTTTTCTATTTTTGGGTGGTTTTGCACTAGCTGCGGCTCTACATAAACAAAAGTTAGATCAAGCTATTGCAGATAAAGTACTATTGCTGGCAAGAGGAAAAATGTCTGTCGCTGTATTCATGCTATTTGGTGTGAGTGCTGGCCTGTCAATGTGGATTTCAAACACCGCCACCGCCGCGATGATGTTACCGCTTGTGCTGGGTGTGATGACAAAGCTAGACGCCAAGAAAAACCACAACACCTTTTTGTTTGTTCTACTCGGTATCGCTTACAGTGCTTCAATTGGTGGTATTGCAACACTGGTTGGTAGCCCACCAAACGCAATTGCAGCCGCTGAAGTTGGCCTAAGCTTCACTGAATGGATGAAGTTTGGTGTACCTATTTCCCTAGTATTAATGCCAATCGCTATCCTCGTATTGTACACGATGACTAAGCCTGACCTTAGCCACAAGTTTGACCTTGACCATCAACCAGTCGAATGGACAAACGGCAAAATGATTACGTTGGCGATTTTCTTACTGACCGTGACGTTGTGGATATTCAGTAAGCCTATTAACGCTATGCTGGGTGGCTTCGCGAAGTTCGATACTCTTGTAGCTATTGGCGCCATCCTTCTACTTGGTGCTTCTCGCGCCGTCGAGTGGAAAGATATTGAGAAAACAACCGACTGGGGTGTGTTAATCCTATTTGGTGGTGGTATCTGTCTGAGTAACGTCCTAAAAGCAACCGGAACAAGCGTATTTTTGGCTCATAGCTTGTCAGGCTTCCTTGAGCAAGCCGGTATTCTCTTAACGATTCTTGCAGTGGTTGCTTTTGTTGTCTTCTTGACTGAGTTTGCGAGTAACACCGCCAGTGCTGCGCTACTTGTCCCTGTATTTGCGACCATTGCAGAAGCCTTAGGCATGTCTCCGGTTATTCTTTCTGCACTGATTGCCGTCGCTGCATCTTGTGCATTTATGTTACCAGTTGCAACACCTCCAAACGCGATTGTGTTCGGTACGGGTCATATCAAGCAAAAAGAAATGATGCGAATTGGTTTCGTATTAAACATTGCGTGTATTGCTGCACTAACGCTTTTCGCTTGGTTGTTCTGGTAAAAATAGCAAGTTCGATTAGCACTACACTGCTGCTCACGGTAATCGTATCGATAACCCAAACTTCCCCCCCTAAGTGGTGTTCAGCAGTTTCCCTCTTGGTGGCCAGTTGGCCACCTTTTTTCTTTCCTTTCAGTGAACGGCTATCAGGCTTGCTTCTTTTCTCAAGCAAGTAAACCATAATGAGCTTCCACTCGGTTGCGGCCATTGCGCTTCGCCTGATACAACACTTCGTCAGCTCTCGCCATGGTTTCTGAGACGCGTTCATTCTGCATTTGGGCAACGCCAATACTGCAAGTTAATGAATCACCGTGCACCCACAAATGATCCTCCACATTTTTGCGAATCATTTCTGCCTTCTCTAACGCTTGTTCAATATTGGTATCAGGGCAAAATACGACAAACTCTTCGCCGCCCCAACGAACGAGTCGATCGTCTGAGTAAATAGAAGTCGCTACCACCATGACAAATTCGCGCAATATGTCATCCCCCATTTGGTGCCCAAATTTGTCGTTCACCTTTTTAAACTTATCCAAGTCCAAATAGAGAATACTGAAGGTGTTATGCCCCCAGCGAACCTGACGAGATTGTTGTTCCAGCCAGTGTTGCACAGCATATCGGTTCATCGCGCCCGTCAAAGCATCTCGATGCGCTAACTCTGCAAACTCATAGTTTTGAGCTCGCAAAGTATCATTCACCTTTTCCAAATGACGGTGACGCTTTTGCGCTTTTTCATAAGCCACTCTATTTTTTCGTAACTCATGCAGTGAAAAAGCCAGTCCAAGCGCCATCCAAGAGAGTAATAATGCATACAACAATGTTTCTTGCGCAAGGTAAGCGCCTTCAAACTCAATTTTATCAATCACAATTCTATGTTTACCAAGTGCCGCACCAGACCCAGTTGCAATATCAATACGTGTGATGTTTGAAAATTCAGGTGCAGAGTGTTCAATCGCGACTCCGTTATCTGCTAACCACCAGGTCATCACCTGAAGATTTTTAATCGGAATTTCGACAATATCGATCGAACCCGACGGAGAAAACTGCATGCCATTATATTTAATGGTGTACTCGTCGTCCGGCTTGGAATACTCAGAATTATAATTGCGAAGATACAAACGTAGGTCGTGGCTAGTGTTAGCCCCTATTCCTGCCTCTTCATATCGCACCTTCAATCGAATCGTATGGTAGTTGGAAAGGTCAATACCCTGTGTTGGCGTTGCTGAATCGGTATAAACCGAGATTCCGCAGTAAGGCCAAGCATACGAGCTCTGCTTTAGTTCACAGCTAAGAACTAGGCTTTGCCGATCGTATGTGATATCAGCCTCACTCACACCTCCTTCACTGGCATCTTTAGTTGCATAGATATTGAAATGCTCAGGTGTAATGGTCAGCTTTCGCGTATCGCCAAGCACACTATAAAGGGCAACCAAACTGATAGTGCAAATAGAAAGAGCAAAGATAAAGTTATGGATCCACTTCATGGGCAAGTGACCTGCTGAGATTATATGCAATACGTGAGGTTCAATAATTTCAAAAAATGAAATCAAGGTGATTTATCAAGAAATAAAATCACTTTCTCATTCAATTCTTAGTTTCGACACATAGTAACGGATTTTGAACCGTTATCACGTTTTAAAATTTCTAAAAAGTGCAGCTCAACTTCTATTTGCGAAGCATTTCACAGCCATAATTTTTAGAAAATAAAACACGATGCATAATAATTTAGTGCAAGACATTTACTTTAAAGCTCCTGTCAACCCTGCATCTCTTCTCCACTTCAGTATATACTGTGCAAAAACACAATAATGAGTAATGTCATGTCATTAATTGCAACTGGCACGCTAAACAAAATGCGTGCTTCTCTGGACGGTGCCGTCAACTACCGTCTTCCTGTCGGTGAGGAAGAAATCGACTTAACTCCGTTTCTGGGTAAAACGCTCACACTGACTCACACTGGCAATATTTTTTGTTGCTCATGTGGAAAGAAAACGAAAAAGAGTTATTCGCAAGGCCACTGTTTTGTATGCATGAAAAAGCTAGCAAGCTGCGACATGTGTATCATGAAGCCAGAGACCTGCCACTACGATCAAGGGACTTGTCGCGAACCACAATGGGGTGAAGAGAATTGCATGGTGGATCACTTTGTCTACCTGTCCAACACATCCAGCTTAAAAGTTGGTATTACTCGTCATACTCAAATCCCGACTCGTTGGATTGACCAAGGCGCGACTCAGGGCTTGCCAATTTTTAAAGTAAAAACTCGCCATATCTCCGGTTTAATTGAAGTTGAACTGGCGAAACATATCGCAGACAAGACCAATTGGCGCACACTGCTAAAAGGTGACGGTGAACCTATGGCATTGCAGGACCGTTTTGCTGAGCTATTGCCTTTAGTCGAAGAGAAAATTGCCGAGATAAAACAGCAATTCGGCGAAGATGCCATTGAAGTATTAAACGAAAGCATTACCGACCTTAGCTACCCGGTACAACAGCACCCAACGAAGATCACTTCGCATAACTTCGATAAAAACCCGGTTGTTACTGGCACTTTGCAAGGCATCAAAGGTCAATACCTCATCTTTGATACCGGCGTTATTAATGTAAGAAAATTCACTTCCTATGAAGTTGAAGTTAGTGAGTAATCGCTTGCAGAACGCGTTGATTCAAATAAAAATGAAAAAAGCTCGAGTTTGACTCGAGCTTTTGTTTTTCTATTAGGAAGAAATCGTTAGTTATGCGTCAAGGATGCTTTCTAGCACATCGAATAACATATCGACTTCTTCTATTGTGTTGTAATGCATACAACCAATTCGCACTACACCACCCGATTCTTCTAAACCAAGTTGACGAACTAAGCCCAACGCATAAAAGTGACCATTCCATACACAAATGTTATGTTCACCCAGTGTTTTCGCGATGAACTCTGGAGAATATCGGTCAAACGTTAGCGCAAAAGTTGGCGTGCGGAGTTGGCTATCTTCCTTTGCGATACCGAATAGATTGACACCATCTAATGCATTCAAACGCTGCAAGAAACGCTCACTCAAGCGCTGCTCATGTTGTTCATACAGTTGGTAGCTTTGCTCCAATCGTTGGCGAAGAGGTAAACCGACTTCACCAAATTGAGCCAGATACTCAACCGCAGAAACGACACCAGCAAGACCTTCAAAACTTTGCGTTCCTGTTTCAAATCGACCAGGGCCTATATTAGTGGCAGGCTCGACTTTGTAAGGGCGAATACTGTGGAGCCACTGATCGGCTATGTAAGCAATACCAACGTGTGGTCCGAAAAACTTGTAAGCTGAGCAAGCTAAAAAGTCACAACCTAACGCTTGAACATCAACCAAATGATGAGGCGCATAATGGACGGCATCCACATAAACTTGTGCCCCAACATTGTGCGCCATGCTGACTACTTGCTGTACATCCACAATAGAGCCCGTCGTGTTCGATGCATAAGTCACAGCGACAAGGCGCGTTTTATCAGAAAGAAGGCGGCTTAAATGCTCCATATCAAGCGTACAATCTTCTTCGTTAATACGAACTTGATGAACCGTAACGCCTTTATCTTCTGCCGCTTGCTGCCAGCTGGATACATTTGAATAGTGATCCAAAGCGGAGACAATGATCTCATCTCCTGCTTGCCAATCTCGACTAATCGCGCGACTAAGCTGAAAGGTTAGTGAGGTCATATTGGCACCGAAGACAATATTGCCAGATGAAGGGGCATTAAGTAGAGCCTGAGCCGACTCACGCGCATTTTGCATTACGTCAACGGTCACTTGGCTAGAAAAATAATGCCCGCCTAAGTTAGCGTTGAAACGACCTAAATACCCAACCATGCTGTCTAGTACTGGTTGAGGCACTTGTGAGCCACCTGGACCATCAAAAAACGTCACGGGCTTGTCGTTGTGGTATTGAGCCAACGCCGGAAATTGCTCTCTGATCTGATTAAGATTGAAGTTCATTACGCTTATCCGTAGCAGTAAGTACAAATACATCCATATGGCCCGCTTCGTCATCAATAACAGAGCGGATTGGGCACGCGTTATGCCATAGCTTGCTATCAGCCAAGATTGCGACCTCTCCGGTTTCTAGCACTTTACGGAAAAATGGGGCTTGGTTATGGCTGCTGTACAGCATGATGTCGCCACCGATGATGTTATGGCGTCCCACACCAACCATTGCAATATGATCAAAACCGTCTTGGTGCACACCTTCAGGTGCTACTTGGGTTTCTTCTTCCAGTGCCCTGATACGGATTTGGTGAATTTCTATTTCTTGACCGTTTGGCAGATGATTCGCATTGACAAACAATTCACACATTTCTCGAAATCCATCGCTGGTAAGAATATCCTTCTCAATTGGCTCGAATTGTCTTACTACATCACCTTGAAATCGGTTGATATCAGAGGATTGAACAAAGCTATTTTTATTTAAGTCGATGACTTTGCCGTTATCAAAGCCAACCACAGAATAACGTCGTAGTCGATACTGACCATCTGCATGTTCGGTACGAGGCAGTTCTTCAAACGATGGGGAAAGCTGCTCAATTGCTGCCATGCTGAGCTGTGTTAAATGTAGAGTATTCTCACGTGAATGTAACATCATTTGCTCCTTTAATGAGGCACATTAATTAACATTTAATTTACACACTAGGTTACGCAAATATTCTGCAATTACCAGCTTTTAACGTTGATAGCTTCAACAAAACGACGAAAACAACATAACAAACCAAACCAAACCACAAAAACAGAGCCATGTTTCAGTTTTACGCTTTGACAATATTTGAAACTAGACTTCTCTACTACGAATAGAATTTTATGCTAGAAGTCAACGTTCTCAATCAATATTTAGTGGGTTCTAATCTATAACCAATTATTCGATCACAATCGTTGTTTATGCTTTTAAAGCACTAAGAATTTCCATACAATCGAGGGAAATGTTACGCCCTTTTTGGAGCCATAATGAGCGACGTAAAACACTGTAAATTATTAATTCTTGGTTCTGGTCCTGCAGGATACACAGCTGCCGTCTACGCAGCGCGTGCAAACTTAAACCCTGTGCTTGTGACGGGAATGCAACAAGGTGGTCAGCTAACCACCACAACTGAAGTTGAAAACTGGCCAGGCGATGCTGAGGGACTGACAGGTCCAGCATTGATGGATCGCATGAAAGAACACGCCGAGCGTTTTGAAACTGAAATCGTATTTGATCACATCAATGAAGTAGAGCTATCACAACGCCCATTTCGTTTAAAAGGCGACTCAGGTGAGTACACTTGTGATGCCTTAATCATATCTACCGGCGCATCAGCAAAATACCTTGGCCTTGAGTCTGAAGAAGCATTTAAAGGTCGCGGCGTTTCTGCTTGTGCAACCTGTGACGGTTTCTTCTACCGTAATCAGAAAGTTGCAGTTGTGGGCGGTGGTAACACGGCTGTTGAAGAAGCGCTATACCTATCTAACATTGCGTCAGAAGTTCACCTGATCCACCGCCGCGATTCATTCCGCGCAGAGAAGATCCTTGTGAAACGTCTGATGGATAAAGTTGAAAGCGGTAATATCGTTCTTCATACCGATCGCACTCTCGATGAAGTACTGGGTGACGATATGGGCGTAACGGGCGTCCGCATTAAAGACGTGAACAGCGGTGCGACAGAAGATATCGATGTAATGGGTGCATTCATCGCAATTGGTCACCAGCCAAACACACAAATCTTTGAAGGCCAAGTAGACATGAAAGATGGCTACATCATCGTTCAATCAGGTCTTGAAGGCAACGCAACACAAACTAGTATCGAAGGTGTATTTGCAGCTGGCGACGTAATGGACCACAACTACCGTCAAGCGATCACCTCTGCAGGTACAGGTTGTATGGCTGCATTAGATGCTGAACGTTTCTTAGACTCACTTGGTGACAAATAACTTTTCACATTTGTGTCATATCCTTAAAGCCCAGCGGTATTCCCGCTGGGTTTTCTTTTGTATACTACCGCCTCATTAAAACAATTATCATTAAGCCTTCACGATGGATAAGAAAAAGCAAAGCAGCTTGAATAAGTGGCTGAAGCAACAAAGTAAGTTAGCCAAGCGCTGGCTTATGATTGCGATAGGCCTAGGCGTACTTTCAAGCGTGTTTTTATTGGCTCAAGCAGCCCTGCTCGCCTCCATTCTGCACCAGTTAATCATTGACCAAGTCGACAAAGCCGAGCTCATTTGGCATTTTGTTGGGCTCGGTGGCACGGTTATCGGTCGAGCTGCTTGTACCTGGGGTCGAGAGCTTGCCGGTTACCGTTGCGGGGAGCAAATTCGAGTTTATATTCGCCAACTCATTTTAGATAAAGTTCATAAGCTTGGGCCAGCTTACATCAAAGGCAAACCTGCTGGCAGTTGGGCAACGCTCATCTTAGAGCAGGT
Source organism: Vibrio sp. 1159 (assembly GCF_033340395.1). NCBI lineage: Bacteria > Pseudomonadati > Pseudomonadota > Gammaproteobacteria > Vibrionales > Vibrionaceae > Vibrio > Vibrio sp. 1159. Next base: position 55,289 of record NZ_JAWOWL010000005.1, read on the forward strand.
AGAAGATATGCAAGATTTCTTCTCACGCTACTTGCCTCAAATGTCATTATCGGTACTAGTGCCTTTCATCATTTTGGTTGTCGTATTCCCAGTAAACTGGGCAGCAGGCTTGATCTTCCTGGTCACTGCACCACTAGTGCCTATTTTCATGGCACTGGTTGGGATGAAAGCCGCAGAAGCAAACCGTAAAAACTTTAAAGCGATGCAGCGTTTGTCGGGTCACTTTTATGACCGCTTGCAAGCAATGACAACCATTCGCTTATTCGATAGAACAAAATCTGAAACTGAGACGCTAAAGGGTGCTTCAGAAGTCTTTCGTACTCGTACCATGGACGTTCTGAAAATCGCGTTTCTGTCTTCTGCGGTGTTAGAGTTTTTCACTTCCATTTCTATCGCAATTACCGCTGTCTACTTTGGCTTTAGTTATATCGGGGAGCTGGACTTCGGCTACTACGGCACAGGTGTTACGCTCTTTGCTGGTTTGTTCATTCTGATTCTTGCTCCAGAGTTTTATCAGCCATTACGTGATTTGGGCACGTTCTATCATGCGAAACAGCAAGCGGTTGGGGCAGCAGAAAGCATTGTCGAGTTTCTGGATTTGGAAGTCGATCAAATCAAAGATGGTACCCAAGCGTTAGATAAAAACAGCCCTATCCATATTGAAGCGAACCAGTTAACCATTTTTAGTCCGGAAGGTAAGCAGCTCGCAGGTCCCCTATCCTTCTCTCTTGAAGCCAACAAAAGTACGGCTTTAGTTGGACCAAGTGGCGCAGGTAAAACAAGCTTGGTAAACACCATCCTCGGTTTCATGCCTTATCAAGGTAGCTTGAAGATTAATGGTTGTGAATTGTCGCAACTTGATCTAGCCACATGGCGAGAGGCAGTAAGCTGGATTGGTCAAAACCCGATGCTATTACACGGTAGCATTCGAGATAACATCACACTAGGTAAGCACAATGTTCAGGATGCAGACGTACATTCTGTGTTGAATGACTCTCACGCTGCTGAATTTGTTGAAATGCATGGGTTGGATTATCCGATATCTGATCGTTCTGGTGGTTTATCTGTCGGCCAAGCGCAGCGTTTAGCACTGGCTCGCGCCATGCTACAAAATGGTCGTTTTTGGTTATTAGATGAACCAACCGCAAGCTTAGATGCTCGCAGTGAAAAACTCGTGATGGAAGGCATTAACAAGTATGCGCATGCCACAACGAATTTGATGATTACTCACCAACTTGCGCCTTTACAAAACGTATCGCAAATTCTTGTTATGCAGGACGGCCAGATTGTTCAACGTGGTGATTACGCCACACTGTCGACAGAAGATGGCTTATTTAAAGACATGTTGGAAGCGAACCTCGCACAACGTGAAACAGACAAGGGGAACTTAGATGCGTGATTTACTCCCTTATCTAAAACTCTATAAGAAACACTGGTTTGGTCTTTCGCTAGGTATGCTACTGGCATTTCTGACCTTAGCGGCATCTATTGGCTTATTAACGCTATCAGGTTGGTTTATTTCAGCCGCAGCGGTGGCAGGCTTGACGGTTGCTCGTGAGACCTTCAACTACATGTTACCAGGTGCCGGGGTACGCGGCGCTGCAATGGCTCGAACCGCAGGTCGATGGGGAGAACGTGTCGTTAGCCACAATGCAACGTTCAAGCTGCTTACCGATCTACGTATCTTCTTCTTTAAGCAACTTGCACCACTGATTCCGGGTCGTGTTTCTACGATGCGTGATGCCGATCTGCTCAACCGCCTAGTAGCGGACGTAGATGCGATGGATCACGTTTACCTTCGACTTATCAGCCCTGTCGTGATTGGTGTTTTTGGCATATTGAGTTTAACGGCTGTCCTGGCTTTCTTTGATTGGCATCTCGCCCTACTGCTTGGCTCGATTCTTACCGTCATGTTGTTTGTATGGCCAGTACTGTTCTATAAACTGGGTAAAAACAATGGCGAGAATCTCACTCATCATAAAGCGCAATTGCGAGTGGCGACACTGGACTGGCTTCAAGGCTACAGTGAACTGAGTATCTTTGGAGCAGAAGAACGTTATCGTAATCTCATTCTAGAGAAGCAGAAGCAGTTGCTGTCTAACCAATTTGTGAACGCGAATTTAACGGGCATGGCTTCAGGCCTGCTTATGCTGGTGAACGGCCTTACACTGGTTGTGATGCTTTGGTTTGCTGCAGACGGCGTAGGTGGTCGTGCTCCTGATCCTTGGATTGCGCTGTTTGCGTTTGCAACCATGGCGAGCTTTGAGGTTCTGATGCCTATCGCGAGCGCATTCCAATATCTCGGTCAAACGTTGACTTCTGCTCGTCGTTTAAATGAAGTAATTTTGGCTGAACCTGACGTCGTCTTCCCTGAGCAGTCGAAACATAAAGCCACAACGTTAGACATTGAATTCGACAACATTGATTTTACTTACCCTGACGGTCAGCAAAAGGTACTGAAAGACTTGTCACTCTCACTACCGTTGGGCACTAAAACTGCAATTGTAGGTCAAACAGGTTCAGGTAAATCAACACTGATTCAGCTTCTTTGCCGCTACTGGGATGTTAACCAAGGTGAAGTTCGAATCGGTGGTACAAAACTGCAAGATTGGAGCGAGTCGGACCTGCGAGCAGCAATGACTGTGGTCAGTCAACGCGTAGATGTACTAAACGGGACACTACGTGACAACTTACTCATGGCCGCTCCGGACGCAAGTGATGAGCAACTGTCTACTATTTTACAAAAAGTCGAGCTTGGCGGACTTCTTGAAGAGCCAGGTTTAGACGCTTGGTTAGGCGACGGCGGTCGTCAGTTATCTGGTGGTGAGAAACGCCGAATCGGTATTGCTCGAGCATTGCTACGTGATGCCCCAATCCTACTCTTAGATGAACCGACTGAAGGCCTCGATAAGCGTACGGAACAAAAAGTGATGGCGCTTTTCAATGAACACTTTGCTAATAAGACAGTAGTATTCATTACACACCGACTGATAGAGCTAGAAAGCATGGATAGCATCTGTTTGATGGAACAAGGTGAGATCATCGAACAAGGCGACCATCCAACGCTACTCGCTCAAAAAGGTCGTTACTACCAGCTATTACAATCTCTATAATTCGATTTTCAGTGACGAGAAGGGCTCATCAAACGATGAGCCCTTTTGTTATTCCTGTATTATTAGTTACCTAATTAAGCACGTATACAGTGCTGATTTACCGACCAGATTTTTTGAGATAAGCCGCCATTTCATCTTCCGGAACCATGCCCCCACCTGTTGCCCAAACAAGATGCGTTGCGTTTTTGAGTTTTTCTTCGTCAAATTTCATTCGAGACTGATAAGCATGGTTATTCGAGACGTGCACTGCCCCAATCATACCGGCTAATGCAGAAGGCTCTAGATTAATACCTTCCAGTTCACTTAACTCACCCAAGTGGTGATACATACGAGCGTCATCAATGGTGTAAAAACCATCAAGTAGCCTTTCCATCGCTCTTCCGACAAATCCCGAGGCACGCCCGACTGCCAAACCATCAGCGGCGGTGATGTTATCGATACCCAAATCTTGTACCGAAATATCGTCATGCAAGCCTGTATGTACGCCCAACAGCATGCACGGTGAGTGCGTTGGCTCTGCGAAAATACAGTGGACATGCTCGCCAAATGCTACCTTCAAGCCAAATGCCACCCCACCAGGTCCACCGCCAACACCACAAGGAAGATAAACAAACAATGGATGATGCCCATCAACCACGATTCCCAAGTCATCAAATTGCTGCTTAAGACGCTCACCCGCAACAGAGTAACCTAGAAACAGCGTCCGTGAGTTTTCATCATCGATAAAGAAACAGTTGGGATCTTTTTCTGCCTCTTTACGACCTTGCTCGACAGCAATACCATAATCTTCTTGGTGCTCTACGACATTAACACCATGTGACCGGAGCTTATTTTTCTTCCATTCCCGCGCATCCGCAGACATGTGGACTGAAACTGAAAAACCCAGCTTCGCACTCATGATGCCGATGGACATACCAAGATTGCCGGTTGAGCCAACTGCAATACTGTACTGCTTAAAAAACTGCCGAAACTCATTGCTGAACAATTTGCTGTAATCATCGCTTTCACAGAGCAAGCCGGCTTCAAACGCCAACTTTTCTGCATGAGTGAGCACTTCATAAATACCACCTCTCGCTTTGATCGAACCAGAAATTGGCAAATGACTGTCTTTTTTGAGCATTAAATGGCCCAATATTGGTGTGTCGTATTGCTGCTCCAAACGCACTTTCATATTGGGAATATCCACCACTGGGGACTCAATAATGCCACGCGACGTTTCCGTTTCGGGAAACGCTTTCATCAAATAAGGCGCAAATCTTGTTAGCCGTTCACTCGCCGCTTGAATATCTTTTTCATCTAACCCGACATGAGGTAAGCCTTCCTCCAAGGAAGTGATATGGGGGTTGAACCAACAAACCTCTTCAAGATCAATAAGTGCTGCCAAGAGTGGGAACTGCTTAGTCAGCGCTTCAATATTTGCCTTGGTCATTTTACCTTCCTAGAATGATGTGAGTTGAGATAAACAAAAGCGCCGCAATAGCGACGCTTTGGAGAACAACTATCAGTTTGAGCTTACGCGTAGTTTTTCTCAAACTCTTGCATGAAGTCTACTAACGCTTGAACACCTTCTAGCGGCATTGCGTTGTAAATGGATGCTCGCATACCACCAACTGCTCGATGACCTTTTAGCGCTTTCAGCCCTTTAGAGTCTGCTAGCTCAAGGAAGGTTGCATCTAGTTCAGGCTTAGCAAGTTGAAATGGCACGTTCATCAAAGAACGGTTTGCTGAGTGCACGCCATTACGGTAGAAATCAGACTGATCGATGTAATCATACAGTAGCGCGGCTTTAGCGCGGTTCACTTGCTCAATCGCTTTTACTCCGCCCTGTGCCTTCAGCCATTTGAAAACAAGACCAGACAGGTACCATGCAAAGGTTGGTGGCGTGTTGAACATTGATTCTTTTTCTGCCAAAACAGTGTAATCCAAGATACTTGGTAGTACCTGCTTCGCCATACCTAATAAATCATCGCGCACGATAGCAATAGCAATGCCGGAAGGACCAATATTTTTCTGAGCGCCCGCGTAAATCACACCGTATTTCGACACATCAATTTCACGAGAAAGAATTGTCGAAGACATGTCAGCAACAATCGGTTTGTCGGTGATAGGAAGATCGTTAATCTCAATACCATCAATGGTCTCATTTGGACAGAAGTGAACGTAAGCCGCTTCTGGAGCAATTTTCCATTCACTTGCAGGTAGAACCGCGACTTTCCCGTTGATTTCTGTTTTTGCATCAAACACGTCTGGTTCGCAGTATTTTTTCGCTTCAGCTACCGCGCTTTCAGCCCAATAACCACCATCGATGTAAGTTGCCGTATCGGCATCACCAAGTAAGTTTAGAGGAACAGCAGCAAACTGAGCACGAGCACCACCTTGGCAGAACAGTACTTTATAGTTGTCCGGAATATTCAGAAGATCACGTAAATCCTGCTCGGCTTCTTCTGCAACTTTGATGAACTCTTTGCTTCGGTGGCTGATTTCCATGACCGAAGTACCAAGGCCTTGCCAATCGATTAGTTCCTGTTGTGCTTGCTGCATAACTGCTTTAGGCAGACCTGCTGGCCCTGCACTGAAGTTAAATACGTTGTCCGTATTTTGTTCCATGATGCTCATTGCTCCTGCTATGTAAATATTACGAAATTAATATCACGTTTTCGCAGTGATAAAAACAAGAAAAGAGGTCTTACGACCTCTTTTTAAAGACTAAGCGTTGAATTGGAACAAATTCGCAACAACACGAATTACTGTTGTTGCATCAAAGCAGGCATAAGTAGAGCCACCAATGGGAACTCATGCCCATTTTCGAACTTCAATTTGCCTTCACCAATTTCTGCTTTTAATTGATAACCGCCCTCTACTTTTTCGATCAACTCCATAATAAGGAGCTCATCAATCCCTTCTTGAATAAATGGGTAATGCGTTACTAATTCATCAGAGAAGTAAGTGCTAAGTTCACCAGTAGTGGCCGTCACCAACTTCATTGGATCTTGAGAAATATGCTCAGTACCTTCAGGGATGGATAGTTGCCACTCATTGTGGAACTTGCCGTCACCGAACGCGAGTGAAAGCTCGTTCACGGATAAATCAAAACCTTTGCTAAACAGCGTATCGACATGCGGCAATAAATTCGCAATTTCCTGCTCATCTAACATAGGAGAGCTTTGATAGATAGACATAATTTGATCAAAAGACTGGCTATCCACATCTGCAATTGAGAAATCCAACTTAAAGTTATCGACATCCGTCCCATCAGTTAAACGTAGTTTCTTAGCATCTAGGTTTAATTGACTGTTCAGCTTATCACCAGACTCACTCATCGTAGTGTTACCACGGTAGCTCGCATTTTCAATCAAAAAGACAGGCGTCAAGTTCGCATCAACCACATCCAGCTTCTCTAGAGAGAAAGACTGCTCGCCTAACCAGTAGCCTTTTGCTTGCTTTCCTTTACCTTGCCCTGTCAATGCATTCAGATGAAGCTCTTCACCGTTTTCAAAATCCACTTGAACAGAAGGAACGGAAACTTGGTAATTGAGATCACCCAATACCGTCACATCACCTGTTACTTTTGCAGGGCTTGTAGAAACAGAAACACCTTGCGCTTCGTTACGATAATGCCAACTGTCTAGGTCGAGGATAAATGCTGTATTGCCATTTAGTTGAGTCTGGCTATGCATCGTGAGAGGCAAAAAGTCATTGTCCACCAATTTTGAATCTGCTGTTAGGCTTGTTAGACCGTGGCTAACATCACTGGTTACGTCAAACGTCGTTGGCATACCATCACGCTCTAACTGCGTTTTAAGCTCAGGATCAACAACTGAATAACGAGTCAGCACGACTGAAGACAAATAGCCACGCTGATACTCGACCACTTCGCCTTTAATCATTTCATCATTCATATTGGTAATACCATCTTCAATGATGGACTGACCAATTTGTCCGACAGCCAATGGCCAACACAGTGCTAATGAGATAGCACCACCAATGGCGCCGATTTTTTTAAGATTTTGCATAACGTCACTTATTAGATATTTTCGGTCAGTCTACCCCAAACCACCTGCGGAGAAAACATTGAGACAAATCAGACTATTGATGCTTATTCTAGTCCATTAATCAGGAATCATACTTGGCTCCCACTCATCATGTCCTTTTATTGTTAAAGTTTGCGTGGCGAAGTTTTAACCGGAGCTAAAACATCTGTGAATCGTTATGCTGTGTTGTGTCTCGACAACAACCCAATCAGTGCTGAACAGTTTCGATTGGAGCTGTCTGCCTTCTCAAGTAAGTTTGATATTTTTTCTGTCGAATCGATAGAAGAGGCTCAAAGCGCTTTAGAGTATCTAGAAGAAAGAGAACAGACTGTTGCTTTAGTTATAGCGAGCCATCACGCTCATTTTAACGGCGTGGATTTTCTTATTGGTTTAGACCGGATGCCACATACCGAGCAAGCAAGAAAAATTCTTATTAGCTGCTCGTCTGATATAGAGGCAATTCTCACTGCCGTTAATGAGGGCAGGCTCGACCACTGCCTCACTAAACCTTTGCCAGATCACGTCTTATTTAACACAGTGCAAAAAGAGCTGACCCAATTTATCTTGCGAAATGGCAAAGAAGACCTGCTAAGTTACAGTCAGATATTGGATCATCACAGCTTGTTGCGAGCGCACATCAATAACCAGATGAGCCATTATCAAGCCGGATTCTTACACGACTACCACTCGATGTCTGATGCCGAGTTAGCCGAGCAAGTGATCTCCGCTCTCCAGCAATTTTTCAAAGATAATGACGAAACAAGAGCGTGCCGTACATACTCACCTGAACACTTATTAACCGTGGAAGGCGAGCCAAATTGCTTTTTGTGGTTTATCACCGAAGGTGAAGTGGCTCTGTACAAGCGCGATGAGCAAGGCATGCAGCGAGAGGTTGTACGCCATAACAAAGGGAATATTGTCGGAGGCATGTCGTTTGTTACTGGGGAATGTTCTTTCTCGACAGCTCTAACACTAACCAAAACAGAAGTTATCAAACTCGATCGCAACGTATTCAATAAAGTGATGCAAAGCGACTCAAACTTACTGCCTCTTTTTACAAACTTGCTTTTACGCCACTTCAACCGCCGATTGCAAAGAAGCATCAACACCAAACTGCAACTTCAAAAAACGCTCGAATCTTTAGAATCAGCCCACCAGCAGCTCATTGAAAGAGAAAAAATGGCGATGCTTGGCCAATTGGTTGCGGGAGTGGCACACGAACTAAACAATCCAGTAGCCGCGATATTGAGGGGCGTAGAGAATTTAACGCATACGCTAGAACGATTACTTAACGATGCGCCCAGTTCCGATATACAAAGCAAAGGCATTGAATTACTGAGCAAAGCGCAAACCTCAAAACCCGCTTCAACCGCCGAGCTCAGATCACGCGTAAAAGCGCTTAGCCATACTCTTCCAGACCGAGCATTGGCAAAAAAAGTGGTGAGCCTTGGATTAGAGTCCGATCAAGAGCTACTTACCCAACTAACGAGAAAGCAGAAAGCGTCTTATCATGCTCTCAATACACTAGAGCAATACCACAAAGCAGGTTCTACACTTCGCTCAATTAATGTCTGTGCAGCACGAATTGCTGATATGGTAAAAAGCCTGAAAGGATATGCTCGGTCAGATGATGAGACCCTGCACTATGCCGATATTCATGAGGGCATTGAAGACACCTTGGTGATTTTCGAGAACAAATTAAAAATGCACCAAGTTTCAACCGACTATGCAAACTTGCCTTCCATCCTTTGTCAACCGATCGCACTCCAACAGGTGTGGACGAACTTGGTCTCTAACGCCATTGACGCATTTCCAGAGAAAGGTGTGTTAAACATACAAACACGCCTTATAGAAAAAGAGCACACACATTATGCCGTTATCTCATTTGAAGATAATGGATGTGGCATTCCTGAATCGCAAAGAGACGCCATTTTCGAGCTGAACTTCACCACAAAAAAAGAAGGTAATTTTGGCTTAGGCATCGGGCTGTCCATCTGCCAGCAAATCGTAACAGCACACAGAGGGTGGATTGACGTCGAATCAGAGATCGGCCAGTTCACACGAATGACCGTCTGGTTACCAGTCATCGAAGAAGGAGATGAAACATGACCAAGTATCTAATTTTATGTGTCGATGACGAACGAGAAGTCTTGGATAGCGTGCTCCAAGATCTTGCTCCCTTCGAGGAGAACTTTGTCGTCGAAGGAGCGGAATCGGTGACTGAAGCTCGGCAAGTGATTGAGGAGATGGCGGAAGAAGAAGTTCAGCTTGCGCTCATTTTATGTGACCACATTATGCCGGAACAAACTGGGATCAGCTTCTTAATCGAACTCAGTCAAAATGGTGACACAAAAGCAGCGCGCAAAGTTTTACTCACAGGACAAGCTGGTTTGGAAGACACCGTAGAAGCCGTAAATAACGCGAGTCTCGATTATTACATTGCCAAACCTTGGAAAGGTGAAGCATTGAGAAAAGCAATCGTGTCTCAGCTTACCGCGTTTGTGATTGAGAATGATGATAACCTGCTATCCTGGACTCAAATCCTTGATTCTGAGGCAATCCTCAACGCCATGGCAGAAAGAAGAGCAAGCTTTGGCGAGTAATAAAGTGTTTGGTTCTAACTTGAACTCAACGATGCTCATTGCACCACCTAACCTCGCATAGTCGAATGAGGTTAGAAAAACATCGTTACTTGTCCGAGTGAAATTCTCGGACACTACGTATATGGCGTAGTTTTTGCTTAAACCAAGGAACTATTAAGTTAATTGACAAAACATCGACACATTTTTGTTGGTCGTGGACCTTCCTTTTTATTATGATGTCGGACAAATCAGATTACGGTTCAAGTGGTTGCTTGAATCCATGGAAATAATGAACAAGGTTTATCGTTAGTTATGCGTAAAACACTATTAGCCGCTGCCTTACTAGTGGCATCAAGCCATGCCCTAGCTGCAAACGATCGCAATGCGCCAGCAACTATGAGCAACTTTAGCTACGACTATTTCGAAGCACGTATTGGCGCAAGTCCTGTGACATTTGGTGCTGGATTCAGCAAATCAATTCACCCGAACGCGCATGTTATTGCTCGTATTGACTCTGAGTTTGAAAGTGATTTTGACTCAGCTGCAGGCTTTGGCTTCCATTCTCCGCTAAACAACTGGGCAGATCTTACTGGTGAAATGCTAATGCGCGTTGTGCAACCTTCGAATGAGAGCAGCACAGATGTTGGTATGGAGCTTAACTTAGGTGTTCGCCAATGGTTGGGCCCTCAATTAGAAGTAGGCGGCAAAGTCGGCTACGTTTCTATCGATAACGATGACGATTGGACTGGCTCTGCCTACGCTCGATTCCACTCAACAGAGCTTTTCTCTTTGGGTGCTGAAGCTCGTATCAACGATTTTTACGGTGATCAGGTAATGTTCACTACGCGTTTTAAGTTTTAAGATTTGTGCTGTAAGAAAAGAGCAAATTAAAAAAACAAAAACCGAGGTCTCTGCCTCGGTTTTTTTGTCTAATTTAATGACTAACTCAATGAAGTGGTAAAAAACTTCAACGTCCTTTTTCCGCTTTTCACACTTGCTTTTACGACCCGCTAACTCCATCGAAACGAGTCAATCATTGTGCGATCAGCTTCGCTTAGTCACACAGTGCCAATAACTGTTTTTTACGCGGCTCTTGGATCAGTTTCCAATGTACGCCATCAGTTGCACCAGCAAATTTCCACAGTAGCTTTACATCAACATCATTACCGTAAGCCGTTTTAACTTTGTTGAAGACTTTTACAGGTCCAAGTTCTAAAAAGGTTTCTACGTCATCAACACCGGCTTTCTTGACCATACGTTCAAGGGTTAGTTGCATGTTGGGTAAGTCTCTTAAGCGTCTACTGGCAGAGGACTTTTGATATTTCCGTTCCTTAATTGAGTATTCAATTGATTTCTGTACCAGTTCATCAAGCCCTACATATCCGGATTCGAATAAATCGGTTACATCATAATAATTTACGGTTGCCGTCGTCTGTTTTTTGACGTGCTTATACTTCTCACAGCTCAGTTGAGTAAACACTTCATCTAGCCCATTACCACCACGTAAGTAGCAGCAATCATTGCTGACAAGCGCAAACATAGCATCATCGGTGAATAAACCAATACCACCGAACATAGAACGTTTTTGGTACTCACTGAAGGTGCGTACATATTTAAAAAAAGCTTGGTCTGTCATGTCCATTGACCTCTTTAATCTGAATAAATTACCCCGATTAGCGATGTCACCAGATAAACAGCAGCTTATAGCGAATTATAAATGTCGATTTGTTGGCGATATTTTTGTGAGTTGTGCTCACCAACTTGCTTAATCATACTTAACGTTGAAAAATAAGTTAGGACATAGGTCACATATAAAAAAGTATAAATTCTGCATACGTGATTAGTTTCACACTTATTGTTTGTGTGGTGATATTTTTTTGACGCATAGCATGCCTAAAACACGCCATCATTATGATCTCGCTGGCAATTACGGGCACATAATACTCATTTAATTGATAAAGAATACGCTGTAAGGGTACACTGTACGAAAGATCTCAAGTACAGCGTCACAATGGAACATTTATCATTTTTTTGGCTGCCAAATAATAAAGATAAGCTTATAAACGCACTGGAATCCGAGTTTGCTCAGCTGGTAGAACAGTCCATCGCCACGGGTAAGATTTCGTTACCTCCTATTCCTGATGTCGTGCTTAAAATTCAGCAGTTATGTGTCGAAGAACACACCACGATTGCCGATGTTGCTAACTGTTTATTGGAAGATCCCGGATTAGCAGCGGTCGTTTTACGAGTCGCTAACTCTGTGATTTTCAATCGCAGAAATATCACCTGCAACGACTTAACTACAGCGGTATCTCGTCTCGGAATACTTCGTGTACGTGATATTGTTACCGCACAAGCGATCGAGCAACTTAAACACTCAGTTAATCTCACTAAAGAATGCAATGCCATCTTGGTGAAGAGTGCAGCGATATCGCGTGAGCTCGGTGCCGTCATGGTGATGTTGGTTCAATCGTTTCGTAGCCACGAGCCAGGCACTTATGGTCATCTAGAGCAAGAAAAGGCGTTATTGGTCGGTCTATTAGCCGATATTGGGTTATTTTGCCTAATTAATGAGTACCACTTGTACTTAGATAGGGGCAATTACTTAGACCCAGATATTGCATTGCAGATCTTCCAAACACGTTGTTCTGCCACAAGTAAACTGGTACTTGAGCGTTGGGGGTTTGACAACGACTTCAGAGAAGTATCCTCAAACGAAAAATACGAGTTAACGCGACCAGAAGTGAGTTATCTCGACATCGCTAGAATTGCGCATCATTTATTGATGTTCCGCAATCACGATGAACGCATTGACGAACATGAAGTTGAATTCAACTTAACTGGTGCAGAAGTCTTGTATGAACTTAGTAACATGAGTGATACTGACTTCAATGATCAAATCCGTGCTGTACTCAATGCTAGCGGTTTGTAATTTATCGCTTTCTGATAATACCTTATCCGCGATAAAACGATTCGCTCAAGGCTGAGCTGTGTGTGGTGAAATGTCTCTAATTTCAACCGATAGATAATTTGATTTATGCGTGTTGATGTTATCTCAAAAAGGAATCATTGAGCTTTATGTTCTCAGGGATGCTATTTATTTTCGCTCCGCTTGTGGTGGGGTATCTAATTCCTATATCTCGATCTTCGTTATTGGAGAAGATCAATCAGTCAACGTCCTACCTTATTTACGTCATTTTGTCGTTGATGGGTCTTAGTTTGGCGGCGCTCGATAATTTAAGCAGCAACTTACAAAGTATTCTCCTCTATGCGAGTACGTTTTTTTTGTGTCTAAGTGCCTGCAACCTGTTGGCTCTGCCTATTATTGATAAAATTATTCCACTCCAGACCAATCAGAATCAAAAGAAGCTACCGTTATCTTCGATGGCTTTAGAGTCAGTTAAGCTTATCGTGGTCGTTGGCGGAGGGTTAGTGGTTGGCCTGCTGTTACCCATTGATTTGAGTTGGGTAGATACAGCAAGCGAATGGATACTCTTTCTACTTCTATTTTTTATTGGTATTCAGCTGCGCAATAGTGGACTTACTCTGCGTCAAATCCTATTAAATAAACAAGGAATGGCCATTGCGGCTGTTGTCATCGCAACATGTATGCTTGGTGGCGTTCTTGCAGCGGTGCTTTTGGATCTTCCTCTTTATCAAGCACTCGCAATGGCTTCAGGTTTTGGCTGGTATTCACTCGCAGGTATTTTAATGGGTGACGCTTTTGGTCCGGTATTTGGTGGCGCGTCGTTCTTGATTGAATTGATGAGAGAGCTAGTCGCACTGGTTGCCATTCCTCTCTTTATTCGTAGCTATCCGTGCACCGCAATTGGTTATGCCGGTGCAACAGCAATGGACTTCACCCTACCCGTTATTCAAACTACCGGTGGTGTGCGTTGTGTTCCTGTTGCTATCGTTAGCGGCTTTATTTTGAGTTTATTGGTACCAGTTATGATGCTTTTCTTTGTATCACTTGCTAGCTAGATCTCAGGTTTTCGCTTTAACATCCATTACAATACGGCAAAAATTTAAATACCCAGTTAACGTCAAAGTGGTCAATATTTTTTGGCAAGACCCCTCTTTCTTTTCGTCATTCAGCCCAACGATTTGTCACGACCAAATAGAAAGAAGGGAGAAACATCAACTGATGTGCATTGCGTTAATAAAGGGATAACAACCAGAAGGAAGAAGAATGAAACGCTTTGTCGTTGCAGCGCTCCTCGCTACAAGCTCAACTTTTACGCTTGCCGCAGATCAACAATGTCTTGCTAGCAAATACGATGGCTACGTCGATGCCTCACTACAGTGGTATCAAGATCTTGTTGATTTGACGGTTACCCAATATCCAGATCTGAAAGAAGTTAGTCAATGGTTCTTGGATGGACGTAAACATCACTTTGAATTAAACCGCGAAGCGGTTCACTACTTTCTAGAGAACGACCCTAGCCGCGTTGCGACGGAACAGCCAATCGAAGCATGGTTAAAACTAGAGCAACATGACGTTAAGCAGTTAGCGACCCGAAGCGATAAGTTAGGTGAAGTTGCAAAACAGACATTTAGCGACCGTCAATCAACTAACCACCCAAAAAACTACGAGCTTCGTTCAGCATTCGCTGATCTGCTTAGTCATCCCCAACAAATTGATACCGCACTTAATAAGTACAATCAGTCAATAGAAAAGATTGAAAAGCAGAAATGTGACTAAGATTGCTCGCATTAGTCGTTGATTAGCATTCGAAAACACTAGAATGTTTTAACGTACTCAATCTAGAATTTTTTAATGTGAATATCGTAACCTTCACCTAAAATTTTCATTTCTACAACTTGGGTTTCAACAATTAAAACGGGACTTTGCGCCCGTTTTAGTTTAGATTGTGCCGCTCGCATTACCAAAATAACTACAAAGATTCTTTGCTATGGTTAAGGAACAAAAAACCGCTGATGTTAGCTTTGAGAGCTTGCTAAAGATCTTCACTGTCCCAGAAGGTCCGGACTCAACGTTAACTAAAATTGACGAGAGCCTCTCGCGAAATCTAAATCAATTTCTTCGTGAACACATCGTGGCAGAAGAAAAGCCTTTACGCGAAATCGAAAAAGACTTTTCTTCTGCTCAGATTCCTGAGCAGCCAGAGTTCGTGTCAGATCATACAGAGCACTTACTCGACACTTTGGTGTCGCACTCAGTTCACACATCTTCACCAAGCTTCATTGGTCATATGACATCGGCACTGCCTTATTTCTTGATGCCACTGTCAAAGATCATGATCGCCTTAAACCAAAACCTGGTAAAAATAGAGACTTCCAAAGCCTTTACGCCACTTGAGCGTCAAGTTTTGGGTATGCTGCATCGCTTGATATATGGTCAGAATGATACTTTTTACAATCAGTGGATGCACAGTGCAAACCACTCATTAGGCGCATTTTGTTCCGGCGGTACCATTGCCAATATCACTGCGCTTTGGGTAGCACGTAACAAAGCGTTAAGAGCCAATGGCTCATTTAAAGGCGTTGAGAAGGAAGGCCTTTTTAAAGCCATGAAGCACTATGGCTATGATGGCTTAGCGGTGCTAGTGTCTGAGCGTGGTCACTACTCCCTTAAGAAAGCAGCCGATGTATTAGGGCTAGGCCAAGAGGGCTTGGTTGCGGTTAAAACCGATGCCAACAACCGTATTATTGTCAACGACCTGAAAGCGAAAATTGTTGAGCTCGAAAAACAAAATATCAAGCCTATTGCTGTTATTGGTGTGGCAGGCACAACAGAGACAGGTAATGTTGATCCATTGCCTGAAATCGCTGAAGTCTGCCAAGCTCACGGCTGTCACTTCCATGTAGATGCCGCATGGGGTGGCGCAACACTTATGTCTAACCATCACCGTCACCTTCTTAAAGGTGTGGAAATGGCAGACTCAGTAACTATTGATGCGCACAAGCAGCTCTACATCCCGATGGGCGCTGGTATGGTTCTGTTCAAAGACCCTGACGCAATGAAATCCATAGAACATCACGCTCAATATATATTGCGCAAAGGTTCAAAAGACCTAGGCAGCCATACATTAGAAGGTTCACGTTCGGGTATGGCGATGTTGGTCTACGCCGCAATGCACATCATAAGTCGCCCAGGTTATGAGCTTCTTATTGACCAAAGCATTGAAAAAGCTCGCTACTTTGCGGATTTAATCAAACAGCAAGATGATTTCGAATTAGTTTCTGAACCAGAGCTTTGTCTGCTCACATACCGTTATTTGCCGCCATTCATCCGTGAAGCATTAGCACAAGCAGAAGGCTCACAAAAAGAACAACTGAATGAGCTGATCAATGAGTTAACACAGTTTATTCAAAAGCGTCAGCGCGAAACGGGCAAATCGTTCGTTTCACGTACAAGACTGAACCCAGACCAATGGCAACGCATGAATACGATAGTGTTTAGAGTGGTTTTGGCAAATCCACTGACCACAAAAGAAATTTTGAGCTCAGTGCTTGATGAACAACGCGAAATCGCCAAGCAAGCACCAAATTTGATGAAAAGGATTCAACAGCTGGTTGTTGATATTCAATCGTCTTAACAGCCAGATCGAGTTACATCAATTTGAAATTTTTTTTCGTTTTGATGTAACTCAAACATCATTATCGTGCGACTAGCGCAACAAAACTTCGTTTGCACATCCAATTCTGTAGTTTTTACAACATTTTGTTTGAGGCCTGTCAAATTCTCACTAAATAGTACCCGTTATTGGTTTAGACTGATTGAAGATCAGGTTTATACTGATTCTATGGCGCTGGTTGTTTTCGTTAACGCCCCACTCTACTCCGGAATCTTCGTGTTTCCTTTCGTTAGCAGAGCCAGCGAGTTGTTCTCTATACCCTCGTGAACACTATGAATACATTAGAAAAAATTCAAAAAAACCTGGAGAATTTCAGTAAGTCAGAGCGCAAAGTTGCGGAAGTAATTATGGCGTCTCCACAAACTGCAATTCATTCAAGCATTGCAACGCTGGCTAAAATGGCTGACGTTAGTGAGCCCACTGTAAACCGCTTCTGTCGTCGTCTGGACACCAAGGGCTTTCCAGATTTTAAGCTTCACTTGGCACAGAGCCTAGCAAACGGCACCCCTTACGTTAACCGTAATGTGGAAGAAGACGATGGCCCAGACGCGTACACCCATAAGATTTTCGAATCGACGATGGCGTGTTTAGATGTCGCGAAAAATAGCCTAGATCCAATGCAAGTCAACCGTGCGGTCGATTTGCTAACGCAAGCGAAGCGCATTTCATTCTTTGGCCTTGGTGCATCATCTTCTGTTGCCCGAGACGCACAAAACAAGTTTATTCGCTTTAATATTCCAATTACTTGTTTTGAAGATATTGTTATGCAGCGCATGAGTTGTATCAACTGCAGTGATAATGATGTTGTGGTTCTTATTTCTCATACCGGTCGAACAAAGAGTCAGGTAGAAATAGCGAACCTTGCTCGTGAAAATGGCGCAACGGTTATTGCGATTACAGCGAAGGATTCTCCTCTAGAAAAGGCAAGCTCGCTGGCCATCACGCTCGATATTCCAGAAGATACCGACGTTTACATGCCAATGGCAAGCCGGGTTGTACAAATGACAGTGATTGATGTGCTAGCAACTGGCTTCACTCTTCGCCGTGGTACAGGTTTCCGTGAGAACCTAAAACGCGTAAAAGATGCGTTGAAAGACAGTCGCTATGACAAACTAAGCCAGTACTAAGCACTAAAGCTTAGTCAATACTTTATCTAGGGGAGCTCAAGGCTCCCCTTTTGTTTTAATGCTGCTAAGGGAGCAATCACCCTAAGTCGTTGACACTCGATAAGTCCGTTCTTGATTCCAGTACTTCAACAGAACTGACATGTTGTGCACTCTCTGCTACACACTCTCCACTACAATCACAGACTTGCTGCAATATGTGTATCAAACGTTCCTGATTAAGAGGTAAAGGATTCCCTTTGATTGCCATTGATTTAAGCGCATCATTCGCCACTTGCTCAAAAGAGGTTTGGCATACTCCAAATTGAGCCAGTAGCGGTAACGCTAACTTATCTAGCACCATATTTACCCAAAGAATTCCATCGTGTTCGTTAGCATTTACTCGCTCAGTGACTAATTGGGCCAGCTTACGATAACGACTTATCACATCATTCCTACCCGCGAGTTTAGCAGCGTTAATGTTCTCCTGCATCACGTGCGGAGCTAGGCGAGCCGTAATAACGCTATGGGGGGCGTCTAACTTGCCTCCTAACGCCGATGCTAACCCATGAGCAGCACCTAATTTGGCATTAGTAATCGCCATACCACCAAGCAATGCAGCGAACGATAAATCAGAGCGCGCCTTATGATTATCTTGCTTACAAGCGGCAATCACTGAACGGCTTAAACGGCGTAGCCCCTCTTCGCAGACCATATCAGTAAGAGGGTTTGGCTCACCACACACATACGCTTCCATTAAATGAGTGAACGCATCCATTGCGCCACGTCCAGATGTGTATTGGTCGGTCCCGTAAGTAAGTGTCGGGTCTACAATGGCAACGTCTGCGAGCATATCAGGGCTTCGAAGACTCACTTTCACTTTATCTTGTCCAGATTTCAGCACAGCATTTCTGGTCACTTCTGAACCGGTGCTTGCTGTCGTAGGAATTGCAATAAAATGAAGAGGCTTTGCTTTTAAAGGGACGCTTCTTCCTACCACTTCTACGTAATCGTAAACATTGCCTTGATTGGGAATAATGGCAGCTAAGGCTTTGCCCATATCGATGACGCTGCCACCACCTATCGCAACCACCATCTCAGGTTGGAATTTTCTACCGAGCACTGCGGTCTCTTCTACCATCGTGATGTATGGTTCACCAACGATAGCTACGTGCTGGTAACGCATATTTTGAGCTTTAAGATATTGGATAATGGGGGCGGCTCGTTGGGTATCCTGCCCAGTAACCAGCAAAACACTGTAGCCAAATTGGTTAATAACGGACAATGAAGATTGAAGTGCACCTTCACCAAATATAATCCTTGTTGCAGTCATAAACTGAAACATACACACCCTCCCAAAAGAATATACCCAAATAACCTCTCGCCCTCTGATTTAACACTTATGTAAGAGTTGAAGTTATTTGCGTATAGCCAAAATAGATTGCTATTTTTTTAAACAAAAAAAATTGACCAATTCCACCTTGCCATCATTAACCCTTTAGAATGTATGTTTTTTATGCGTCACTTCACATACTTCAGAGCCGTAAAATAAGCACGCGCGTTTAGTTTTTATTCGATAGATTTCACCTATAGAACCAAGAGGTAATTGCCGCTTTATTTCCGTATCTGGATCGGGCATAGTTACTCCAACAAAAGAAAGCGCACTCAGCCGCTATGTTTTGTACGCTTTCAAAAAAGAATAGATTTAGGAGAAATAAGATTATGTTCGTTGTTATCTTTGGTCGCCCTGCATGTCCTTTCTGTGTTCGTGCAAAAGAGCACGCAGAAACGCTAAAAGCAAAACGTGATGACTTCAACTACCGTTACGTTGATATTCACGCTGAGGGTATTTCTAAAGCAGATCTTGAGAAAACAGTTGGTAAACCAGTTGAAACCGTTCCTCAGATCTTTATCGACCAAGAGCACATCGGTGGCTGCGACGAATTCGAAGCATACGCGAAAGAGCACCTAGGTCTATTTGACGAGTAATAAAGACTGTTTTCAAAAAAGCCGCTTCATGCGGCTTTTTTATTATTTTTCAGCTGGTTATTACGTTAAGTCAACTAATGGTAAAACCTAAAAAAATTCACTTATCTTTTTGCTATATTTAGTTACAATTCACAGTTCTTAATCTTTTTTGGCACACACTCTACCGAGCCACACAGTGAACATAGACGTCGTATACCTTCTTGAGCAAAACCCTATCCTTCTAATCTTCGTCGTATTAGCCATTGGCCTTGCCATCGGAAAAATTCGATTTGGCAAATTACAATTAGGCAACTCTATTGGCGTTCTTATTACCTCTTTGGTAATGGGCCACCTTGGTTTCTCATTTAATGCAGAAGCTTTAACCATTGGCTTTATGCTGTTTATCTACTGCGTTGGCATTGAAGCTGGACCAAACTTTTTTGGTATATTCTTCAGAGATGGTAAGCATTATTTTATTTTAAGCATGACTGTTCTCGTGTCTGCGGTCAGCTTAACGTATGGTTTGAGTCACTATTTCGGCCTCGATTTTGGCTTATCCGCCGGTATGATGGCAGGCGCATTGACCGCAACGCCAGTACTGGTTGGTGCACAAGATGCTCTTAACTCTGGCCTTGCGACTATACCGCGGAATATGGAATTTTCTCTGGTATTAGAAAATCTATCCGTAGGCTACGCGATGGCTTATCTGGTCGGCTTAATTAGCATGATCATGTTTGCTAAATTGTTGCCAAAACTGCAAAAACAAAACCTTTCTGATTCCGCGCAGCAAATCGCACAAGAGCGTGGCCTTGGAAATTCAAGCCAGAGAAAAGTGTATTTACCCATTATTCGAGCTTACCGAGTGGGCCCAGAGCTAATTGACTGGACTGATGGTAAAAACTTGCGAGAACTGGGTATTTATCGTCAAACTGGCTGTTACATTGAACGAATCCGTCGCAATGGTATTCTCGCCCACCCAGATGGTGATGCTATCTTGCAAGAGGGAGATGAAATTGCACTGGTTGGCTTCCCTGACAGCCATGCTCGCTTAGACCCTAGCTTCCGTAATGGTAAAGAAGTATTCGACCGTAACTTGCTTGATTTGCGCATCGTTGAAGAAGAAATCGTCGTAAAAAGTGACGCTATCGCTGGTAAGCGTTTATCGGATTTGAATTTGTCTGAGTTTGGCTGTTTCTTAAACCGCGTAGTTCGCGCTCAGATTGAAATGCCTATGGACTTAGACATTGTGCTCGCTAAAGGGGACGTCCTTCAAGTGAGCGGCGAGAAAAGCCGAGTACATGGACTGGCGGAAAAAATCGGTTTCATCTCGATCCACAGTCAAATGGCCGATTTGCTCGCTTTTTGTAGCTTCTTTATTTTGGGTATTCTGTTTGGCCTCATCACAATGACGTTCGGTCAGGTGTCTTTCAGTTTGGGTAATGCGGTGGGTCTTCTGTTGTCCGGTATTACGCTTGGTTTCTTACGAGCAAATCACCCTACTTTCGGTTATGTCCCACAAGGGGCGCTGAATATGGTCAAAGATCTAGGGTTAATGTTCTTTATGGTGGGAATTGGTCTAAGTGCAGGTGGAAAGATGTTCGAGCACCTAACGCAAGTAGGACCAAAAGTCATTGGTTTGGCATTTATTGTCAGTGTTGTGCCTGTAGTTCTGGCTTACTTAGTTGGCGCACACGTACTCAAGATGAACCGTGCTCTGCTCTTCGGTGCCATTATTGGCGCCCGTACTTGCGCTCCAGCTATGGATGTCGTTAACGACTACGCTAAGTCCACCATCCCTGCCCTTGGTTATGCGGGTACCTATGCGATTGCGAATATTTTAATGACGCTAGCTGGTACGATTCTGATAATACTAAGTTAATACTCACTTTGACTATGAAATACAAAAAGGCGCTCAATGAGCGCCATTTGTTTATTGGTTATCTAGTCTGTGATTCGATTAGATTTGAACGAAGTCTGCTTCAACTGCTGGATTCACATCCGCTTCGTAATCTACGCCTTCAACGCCGAAACCAAATAGTTTCAAGAACTCTTCTTTGTACTCAACGTAGTCAGTCAGCTCTTTTAGGTTCTCAGTCGTAATTTGAGGCCATAGCTCACGACAGTGCTGCTGAATGTCGTCACGAAGTTCCCAGTCATCCAGACGTAGGCGGTTCATCTCATCAACTTCTGCCGCGCTACCGTCTTCTTTGTATAAACGTTGGCTGAACATACGGTAGATTTGTTCCATACAGCCTTCGTGTACACCTTCTTCGCGCATTTTCTTGAATACCATTGCGATGTACAGTGGCATAACAGGAATTGCAGAACTCGCCTGAGTTACAACAGATTTAAGTACCGCAACATTGGCACTGCCGCCTGTTGCTGCTAACTTGTCGTTTAGCGCTTTCGCTGCACGGTCTAGGTCCATTTTTGCTTTACCTAGTGCACCATCCCAATAAATTGGCCAAGTTAGCTCAGTACCAATGTAGCTGTACGCGACGGTCTTACAACCTTCAGCAAGAACACCAGCATCAGACAACGCATTGATCCAAAGTTCCCAATCTTCACCGCCCATTACCGTGACAGTGTCTTTGATTTCTTCTTCTGTTGCAGGCTCAACGCTAGCTTCGATGATCACATCTTTGTTGGTATCAACAGCCGTTGATGTGTAAGTTTCACCGATAGGTTTAAGAGATGAACGAACTAATTCACCAGTTTCTGGCATTTTACGTACTGGAGATGCCAGTGAGTAAACCACCATATCGATTTGACCTAAGTCTTCTTTGATCAGCTCGATAGTTTTCTGTTTCGCTTCATTTGAGAAAGCGTCGCCGTTTAAGCTTTTTGCGTACAGACCTTCTTCACGCGCTAGCTTTTCAAAAGCAGCGGCATTGTAAAAACCTGCTGTACCTGGTTTCTTCTCAGTACCTTCTTTTTCGAAGAAAACACCGATAGTTGATGCACCGCCACCAAATGCCGCAGCGATACGAGAAGATAGACCGTAGCCACTTGATGCACCAACAACAAGAACACGCTTAGGTGCGTTTTTGATTGGACCTTGCGCTTTGGTGTACGCAATTTGTTCTTTTACGTTAGCTTCACAACCAACAGGGTGCGTTGTAGTACAGATAAATCCACGAATTCTAGGTTTGATGATCATATTCAACTTCCTTTAAAAAACCTTGTTAGGATAAAAGTTTCGTTGGGATTTCGCATCTAATTTCTGTAAAAATGCTCTTAAAAGGCAAGTGGTTGGAGCACTATCCCATCATCCACTCCCCAAGAATACAAAAAAGCACCTCATTGAGGTGCTTTTCTTAACATTAGTTGTCTATTATGCCGCCGGATTCAACTGCGACTTTTTTGGGCTATGAGTTCGCACTTCAGAAAAGTCATGACTAAAGTGGTCAACTTGAATCGCCTTGTAGCGCAATTTATCTGCAGCCATGATTTGATCAATTTCTTGCTCAGTTAACACGCCTGCTTCAAATGCTTGCTGCAAACGGTCATGCAGCAGACCTTTACGAGCCACTTTACCATCCTTCGCAGCCTTCATAAGTTTACGCTCCAAAGGTTTAATGTCGTACATTGCAAGGAATGCATTCTCCATTAAGCCTACGCTGTCATTCTCTGATTTTCCGATGTAACAAAGATGCGTAAGTCGATCACGTTGCGCACCTGGCGTCATCATCGCTTCAGCCAAATTCACACACAGCTCATCACTTGGCTTATTGAAATGATTACCAAGCGGGAACAATAGCCCCTTAAGCACACCGCCAACGTATTTCACAGGGAAGTTGGTGTAAGACTCATTTAATGACTTAGAAGCGTTATACAAACAGTGTTGAACAGCGTAATGAACGAAGTCTAGATCGCCTTGTTGACGGCCTTCATCTTCATACTTTTTCAAGGCAGCAGATGCCATATATAGATAGCTTAATCCATCACCCAAACGTGCGGAGATCATTTCTTTACGCTTCAAGTCTCCACCTAAGGTTAACATCGCAAAGTCTGCACTTACTGCAAGTGCACGACTGAGACGAGTAATGTCTTTGTAGTATTGCTGGGTTGGGCCACTCATGTGCGCGTTAACAAATCGAGAACCAGTTAGTGCTGCACCAAATGCACCGAATGTATTACCGAGAGCGTGCTTGATGTGTTTAAAGAGTAAGTTGTCAAATTCTTTCGCACCTTGTTCAGAATCTGGATTCGCCGCAGCTTCCATTTCTTTTAGAACATATGGGTGACATCGAGTCGCACCTTGACCAAAAATCATCAGGTTACGAGTCAGAATATTCGCGCCTTCAACAGTGATAGCAACCGGGATACCAAGGTAATGTTTAGCAAGATAGTTCATTGGACCATCTTGAATCGCACGACCCGCATGGATATCAAACGAATCATTTAGAATGGTACGCGCGATTTCCGTCATGTGGTACTTGGCAATCGCGGTTACAATCCCAGGTTTTTCTTTCATATCGAGAGAAGTCGTCGTTAGCGTACGCGTCGCTTCTAGTAGGTAAGTAAGACCACCAATGCGCCCCATTGCTTCTGCAACACCTTCAAACTTACCGATCGACATTCCAAACTGTTTACGCACGTAAGCATAAGCACCTGTTGTACGTGTAGTAAGGTGACCAATCGCTGTGCCAAGCGCTGGAAGAGAGATACCACGACCAGCAGAAAGACACTCAACCAGCATACGCCAACCTTTACCTGCGTAATCAGCGCCACCGATCAACCAGTCCATAGGGATGAAGACATCTTCACCACGAGTTGGGCCATTCATGAACGCAGACCCCAGAGGATCATGGCGCTCGCCTATCTCGACACCTTCATGGTCAGCGGGAATCAACGCACATGTAATGCCAACCTCTTTCTTGTCTCCAAGTAGCCCTTCAGGATCCTGCAGTTTAAATGCTAACCCGAGCACTGTCGCAACTGGCGCAAGCGTGATGTAGCGTTTATTCCAACTAACTCGCACGCCAAGCACTTCTTTGCCTTCATGGGTGCCGTAACAAACCACGCCTTGATCAGGTATGCCACCTGCATCAGAACCCGCTTCAGGGCCAGTTAGGGCGAAACAAGGGATGTCTGTACCATCAGCTAAACGAGGCAACCAGTAATCTTTTTGCTCTTGCGTACCATAGTGCGATAGCAGCTCACCAGGGCCAAGAGAGTTCGGTACCATTACCGATACCGCGGTACTGATACTTCGAGTCGCAATACGAGAAACAATGGTTGAGTTCGCCAAAGCGGAAAATTCACGACCACCATATGCTTTCGAGATGATCAAAGAGAAAAATCGCTCTTTACGTAGGTACTCCCATACTTCAGGCGGTAAATCCCTGTCTTCTTTGACAATCTTCTGGTCATCAAGCATTTCTAGCAGGGTTTCAAGCTCATTATCCATAAATGACTGCTCTTCTGCCGTCAGTGTAGGCGTTGGATAATGATGCAATGTTGTGAAGTTTGGCTTGCCTGAGAATAGTTCGGCATCCCACCATACACTACCCGCTTCCATCGCCTCTTTCTCGGTGCTAGACAGAGGTGGCAATACTTTTTTGAACACTTTAAAAGCCGGGTCACTAATCCATTTTCTTCGTAGAGAGCTCATAGTTCAGATCCTTTTGTTCACGTAACCGCTCGGGGTATAATCTTATTATTGGTTTAACTTTCTTATTTGTCTTATGCCAACTGCTTTGCTGACATTCCTGCTGACAAATATGGAATCAGTAAATCGACGACAGATTTCACATCGACTTCCTTTTCAAACTTACTTTCTGCCAGCTCCGAAAGAGCTTGGCTTGAAGCCATCGTAAATACACAGGTTCCTAACGTGAAGTGCAGTCGCCAAAACAACTGTTCTTCACATAGTTCCGGGTTCGCCTTCATTATCGAGAAAGTGAAAAGGTTCAGTACCTCTTCGTATCTGGTGGTAATGAACCAGCGCAGATGACCTTGAACGTCTGTATAACCGCGGCCAATTAACAACATAAATAGCGCAGTACCATTTGGGCGTACATCATTTAATGTACGTAAAGGTAATCGCAATGACTCAAAGACATCGTCCATGTTGTAGCTATCGCGCGTGTTTAGCTCAATTAATGAAGTCTTAATGCTCGGCATTAGTGCTTCTAAATACCTATCTAAAACCGCTCTAACCAGCGTTTTTTTATCGCCAAAGTGATAGTTTACCGATGCTAAGTTAACGTTAGCTTTACCTGTTATCGTTCTTAGCGAAGTATCATTAAAGCCATGTTCAGCAAAGAGTCCTTCTGCGACATCGAGTATTTTTTCTTTTGTTGATGTTCTCGGGGCCATTTTAATCACTCGTATTAAACAACTGTTTGAAAATATACTCCCGAAACTTAAGATTAACAAATGATTAACATCACACTTTAACCAATTGGTCTGACCAGACAGTAAAAGGTGTGATCTAATCTTTTGAAATTCAATCGAATACTCCAGTGAAGCTTGTCAGAAGAAAACGATCAAACTTCTCAGTCCATCGCAATTGAAATGCTAACAATAGCCTTGGCGGCTTGGAGTGAGCGACGAGAGTATGAAATACATCTTCGGTTCTAGGGGAGATAAAATGAGAAACACAGAAGTTAGTAACTTCGCCAAGTTGGTAATCCATCTCGATTTTTCTATTACTTTCGGGTGTGTAAGAAGCTAGAAAGCATTAAGTAGAAATTTTTTGAAAAAAAATGGAACTGTTTGGAAAAGGCTCGGTCTGAATATACGTAACAGTTAGGGCATTTGAAGTTTCACTGGCCGTCAAACTTGTTTCCATCTAATTGTTACGTTGCTGCTTTTTTCTTATTAACTCCTATGTTTGTATCCGCCCAGTCAAATTTTCGG
This sequence comes from Vibrio sp. 1159, assembly GCF_033340395.1. Taxonomy (NCBI): domain Bacteria; kingdom Pseudomonadati; phylum Pseudomonadota; class Gammaproteobacteria; order Vibrionales; family Vibrionaceae; genus Vibrio; species Vibrio sp. 1159. Next base: position 81,555 of record NZ_JAWOWL010000005.1, read on the forward strand.
CTGGGCTTTTTTTCGCCTATAGATTTGCCAAGCGCCTCTTTCGATGATTTGCCCCAACTCCATAAGCTAGACCTTAGTTGGTCACAAAAGTAACCATCCTGAAGTAGTTGATGTGCCGATCTGCAGACATAAAAAAGCCTCCCGAATGGGAGGCTTTACTAAACAGTGTGTATCTTACGCTTGCGCTTTCTTAGGCAAAGAAAAGTGCAGTAACGCGTAGCCAAGTAACGCGGCTGTCGTCGAGCCCATTAAGATGCCTAGTCGAGCATAGGTATCAAACTCAGGGCTTACATTTCCAAACGCTAAAGAGGAAATGAATATAGACATTGTAAAACCGATACCACACAACACAGAGACCGCAAAGATATGCTTGAAGTTAATGCCTTCCGGTAGCTTAGCTACACCCATTTTCACAGCAGCCCAACTAAAGGTGAAGATACCTAGAGGCTTACCAACCAGTAGCCCCAAAGCAATACCTAATGGCAGCATTGAAGTTAGGCCTGACATCGATACGCCTTCTAGCGAAATCCCCGCATTTGCAAATGCGAATAGAGGTAAGATACCAAATGCCACGTATGGATGAAGTGCGTGCTCCATGTGCTTAAGTGGGGAATGTTCGCCCTGTTTACCCTTAAGAGGAATAGCAAAGCCGATCACTACGCCTGCAAGTGTTGCGTGAACACCAGATTTAAGTACCGCAAACCATAAGATCGCGCCGACTATCATGTATGGCGTCAGTTTCGTTACTTCCTTCGCATTCAACATGAACAGGACACCAGTCATGATGAAGCCAACAAGCAGCGCCATGCTAGAAAGATCACCTGTGTAAAACAGTGCAATAATAACAACCACGCCTAAATCGTCGATGATAGCGAGAGCTAACAAAAACACTTTAAGGCTTACTGGTACGCGCTTACCTAGTAGCGCCATGATACCTAGAGCAAATGCAATATCCGTCGCAGCTGGGATGGCCCAGCCAGAAACCGCCTCTGGGTCGTTAGCATTAAACGCAACGTAAATAAGAGCAGGGGCTAACATACCACCAACCGCTGCAATCGCAGGGAAAATTGCGGTTTCTTTTGATTTTAGCGCTCCTTCAAGTAGCTCTCGCTTCACTTCAAGGCCAATAAGTAAGAAAAAAACAGCCATTAGGCCATCATTAATCCAGTGAGAAACTGACATACCGAATACATAAGTATGCAGTACAGATTGATAAGTTTCGCCCAGCGGTGAGTTAGCAATAGTCATCGCAATTGCCGCTGCAATTACAAGAAGAATACCACCTGCTGATTCCATTTTGAAAAAGTCACGAATGACATCGTTCATGGTTTCGTCCTTATATTTATTATCTTAATAAACGATTAACAAAGAGTGATAAGAGTGTATAGCTGTCGAAAACTTTAGAATAATCGCTTCTTCAGAGTATAAACTTCGGTTTTTTCGATGTTAAGTTTACTATACATCGTATTTTCCAACATGACACTCGATTTTGATCGGAGATCGTATTTGTACTTGTCGCACCAAATATTTATCAAGATGATGAGAAAATCAGCATAACACGGCTTGTACCATCATGATAACCCCGTACTTTTGAGAAAAAGCCAGGAAGCTTCGCGCACTAAAAAACCACCCGCAGGGGGTGGTTTTCTTCACAACTCAATAGCCTGTCAGCTGCATAAAGCCCCAAGCTTCATTGGAGCCGGAAGCTAAAGTAGGCCCTTCCCAGTAAGGTATTACAAAGGGTAGCCACATATCTGACTTGATAATGCGGGTAGTCAAGTTAATTTGATGCTTCGGAATATTGATAATCCACTGCAAAGGTAACCTTCTTCCATTGGATAAACTGGTCACTTGCATTGGCTCAATACTGATATCATCGTCTGAGAGGTTGATGACTTTACCTGAGCGTGTCGACAACGTGCCAAACACGTGCGGTGTTTGCCCATGGTGACGATAACGGCTAACAGTTAATGCTCGACCATCATCTAAATTGAAAACAAACCAATCCCAGCCTTGTTGCCCCTCACCAATTAAGCCACTGCCCCACTCTTTTTGCGCCCAAGCAGAACCCGTCACTGAGAATCGCTTACCATTTAAGCTTAAGCTGCCTTTTACTTTTAAAAATGGAGCACTGAAGCTGAAAGAAGCAACAGATTGCAACGCATGTTTAACTTGGAAGCCTTTGTCTCCATTCACCACAAAGGGGCCGCTTGTCATGGTATTGAGCTCAAGTCCAAACGTATCAGTATTCACATTCAAGTTGCCCGGGAAAGGCGTCGCACCGAGTGATCGCCAAGTCCAATTATCAATCCATAACCTGAAAGGACGATTGATCATACCAGCTTGGCCTATCCCACCTCTAGCTACCCGTTGCTCTTTCCATACATGCGAACCATGACTGACGACAACATGTGAAATGTACAATTGAGGGTTCTGCCAACCGCTGGTTTCTCGCTCGTCCGTCGCAACCCTGAAATAGCTCCATTGAACATTGTAGATCTTGCCTTGCTCATCTTTTAGTTTGGCAAAGTAGTGCCACCATTCATGCTGATACTCGGGATGAAAGCGAAAGTCTGAGGGTAAAGAGACATGCTCATTAGGTAGTACAGGCTCGAAAATCGTTTGATTTTCACGCGTTAAGATAGAATCAAGTTCGCTTTCTCGTGTTGCTGTCGCCTCTAACCAAAAAGTTGAGTAAAAAGCAGCCCCAGTCAGAAAAGCGAACGTAACAACAATGAGCGTTGAAACCAACAAGCGTTTTTTAGAGCCCATTTTTTTCATTACAACGCGTCCCTTAATGACTTCATCGGTGTACTTTTGATCATTCTAATAACTGGCAATGCGCCAGCAACCATAATGGCAAGCATCGCCCAAGCAATGGTTTGAGCATACTCCCATGGAATCGTTTGAAGCTCTAGAGACCAGCCAAATGATTGCTTAATGATAATATCAACGATCAAATGTGCGAGCGCCAAGCCGAGCGGCACTGCAATAATCGCAGAAATGGCTCCGAAGACGAATAGCTGCAAACCACCTAATACGACAAGTTCTTTTCCGGACACACCCATACATCTTAATAAGGAAAAATGCCGCTGCCGTGAAAGTTCTCCTGCCAACGTCGCAAAGAATAAACCAAACACGGCAATAATCAGCGTGATATTGCCCAAGGTTCCTGCTATAGCAAAGGTATGATCAAACACTCTCATTGCTTGGCTATAAATATTACCGTTATCAAACACACGATCTTGCGGAAGACGGAATACATTCTCTAAGCGATTTTTCAGCCCTTCTCCATTGACGTTATCTTTTAATACTACGCCAAGACCAACATTACCCGTACCTGCAAATGCATACAGCCAATTCCGGTGCGACATCATCACCTGGTTATATGGGTTTCCATAATCGTAGTAAACGCCTACGACTTGCCAATCACCACCAAGCGGTTCTTGCAAGTTAATGAAATCGCCAGGGCGGATATCCAGCTTCAAGGCCATCGACTCACTGACCATTAAGCTCTTGGTAGCGTGCAGTTGATACCAGTAATTTGGGACACCTAACTTGACGGTAAGTGAGTCTAACTCACCTTCAGAAGAGCCCGTACTCACAACTTGCAGAGCACCATGCTCGGTCGGCATATCTTTTTCCCAGCGCCACCAAACCGAGTTCACCTCTGGCTGATTCTGGAGCCATGCGCTCATCCTAGCGGCTGAATTGTTGGTCGGATAGATGTACACATCAGCCGCTAATCGCTGATTTAGCCACTTATCGGTTGTATCTCGAAAGCTTCCGACCATTGTTTCTACACCAATGTTTGCCGCCAGCGCTAACATAAACGCCATCGTAGCCACACCGCGATAGCTCATGCTGGCTGCTGCATCAGCAAAAAACCAACGGACACGAACCCATCGCATGGTATAAGAAAAACTTTGGAACATATGCCACATAGTAAATGGCATAAACAACGCCACACTAACCAACATCAGCGCAATAATAGCAAAGCCGGTTTCTTGTGTTTTCGGCGCCTGATATACCGCTATTGCAGCGACACAAAACGCACATGCCGCAAGCGCCTGCCAAGAGAACTCTCTTCCAGCAAATCGCATTAGCGACAGTCGAGAAGAAAGGCGGATTGGTTGTGACTTCAACAAACGGATTAATGGCCACAGACACGATATCAACGCACCCATCGCTGCCATGATTAGACTGTATAAGCTAGATTGCCATGACCATCCTATGGTTAAGCCTACGTTGGCATCATACAAATCACTCAGGCTCGAAGACACTGCTGGGATAAGTTCATTTGCTAAGATCAAGCCAAAAAAGTTACCACACGCCCACGCAATAAAGACGAGCAAAGACAACTCTAGCAATAAGGCTTGCGCTAACTGTGTTCCGTTAACACCAGTCTGTCTCAAAATACCTACCAAACGTTGTCGCTGGATGAAAGACAGAGACATCGCTTGATAAAAAATAAACAACCCAACCAAAAACGAGAGCATTCCCATCGCGGTGAGATTCATATGGAATGCGTTAGTTAGCGACTCAACCTCAGTACGCGTATTCCTAACGAGCGTCATTCCGTTTGGCAACATGTTTTTCAGTGCTATCAGCTTTTCCTCTGGCATTTCGCCACAAGAAATCGCAGACAAACCTGAGCTCCGCTTGAGCATACGCAACAACGATATATCAGTAACCAACCGAGTACCCGAAAGCATCTTGTCCTTATCTACTTGAATAGGCCCAAGACGGCTTCCGTCATTCATCTCAATGAAGTCCCCATCCTGCCAACTCATGTAAGCGGCTAAATCTTGACTAACGAGAATAGGATAAGGAGGCTTCATTAGAGATAAAACAGGCATCTCACCTAGCGATTTTCCTTGTTGTAGTGGGATCATCGCGACAGGATCAATCCCCACCAACATCAGGCTCATATCGGTCTTGGCATCTAGATGAAGCACGTCAAACGGTGCACATTGGTTAAACCCAGCTCGACGTAACTGAATATAGAAACCTTGAGGAATTTTATTGGCAGAGTGCTTCGTTCGGATTCGGTACGGCAAAGGATTGGAGAAAAGCTTTTCACCAGTGGCATAACTTTGTTTTGCATGCTGGTTGATAGAAGTAACACCAACAAGGAGGGACACGCCTAAAGTTAATCCCAGCCAGACAAGAATAATTTGTAGAGGGTAACGACGGTAATGACCGAGTAGTGCCTTAACTACGGGCCATAACATGTAGCTGCCCTCCTTGAAGTCGAATCTTTCCTTCCATATGGGCGGCCACTTTTTCACTGTGCGTCACTAACAGCAAAGTACACTCCAGTTGGCGAGCGAGGCTCGTTAGTAAGCGCATTACTGCTTCTGCGTTTCGATCGTCTAGGCTACCAGTTGGCTCATCAGCAAGCAGGATTTTTGGCTCCATATAGAGTGCACGAGCAATCGCCGCACGTTGTTGCTGACCACCAGACGCCTCTTCCGGATAACGTCCTAGCAATGGCATTAAGTCCAAAGCAGAAAGAATTTGACGCCACAACTCTTTATCTTCCGGCAGACCTTTTAACTGACGACAAAAACGAATATTGTCGGCAATATTAAGTGTAGGAAGCAGGTTGAATTGTTGGAAGATATTCCCAATATTGTTACGGCGATAAAGGGTTCTTAAATGCTCCGGTGCTTCATGCATAGCAAAATTTGGAAACTGCACTTCACCAGAGTCGGCAGTATCTAATCCAGCGATTAAATTCAGCAGAGTACTTTTACCCGAACCACTTTCTCCCATCAGAGCAACTTGGTCGCCTTGCTGCAATGTTAATTCTGCCCCTTGTAATACAGGGTGAAACTCTCCCCCGTCTACATAGCCTTTACATAGGTCTGACAGTTTTAACATTGATTATGCCGCTCGGATGGTGTTTAAAAATTGGGATCAGAATCTACACTAAAATCCTGTTAGTAGAAAGTATTTTGAATGCTTGATCACACTATGGAAGTACAAATGCAACTCGATTCACTTTCTGTTGCTAATTTTGTTGACGTTTTGAGCAGATTTTTGCAGCCAAAATAAACTCTGTTCCTCCTTACTGGCCAATCAGGTTTTTCATCCATTTTCGGCTAACCATTCTTGGCAAGCAAATCACCCACTTCACAACTTCTTCTGTCAAAAAGAGTAAGTAAACCCATTGTGGGTCCCAATTGAGATAAATCGCTGCAAATGCTGCGAGTGGAATCCCGATCACCCACTGCGCCAAGATGTCTTGATACAAACAAAACTTAACATCACCGCCCGCACGTAATACACCAACAATAGCCATCATCGGCACCGAGCGTAGCACGACACCCAACGCTAGAATCACCATAAACTGTTCAGCTAGCTCGCGAGTGTCCGTTGTCAGTGCACTAAACGCATTAAGGATCCATTGATTTGACACTATCAACAAGACGGCGACCACAAATGCGATAAGCACATTCAAAATGACCGTAGCCCATGCTTGATAATAAACGGGTTCAAAATTACGAGCGCCGAGCTGGTTCCCGACTAGAACTGCAGCCGCATTCGATAAACCAATCATCATCGCCAATGCGATCGACTCAACAGGTGTCATTACGGAAAGTGCCGCCAAACCTTGTACACCTGCTTGCCCCATGATGGCGTGATAAGCAAACAGCCCACCAGCCCACGCCAAGAAGTTAAATGTGGTGGGCAAAGAGAGGCTCAAGAAACGCGTAATTTTATCTAAGACCAATCCTGCGCGTATATCATCCCAACCAAATGCGATTATGTGCTTTTTCAACCATAGATAACCAAACAGGCAACCTACTTCGATCGCGCCACTGATTACCGTTGCGATCGCTGCTCCCGTAATACCCAGAGCAGGAAAGCCTAATTGACCAAAAATTAAAACCCAGTTAAGAAACACATTAGATAAAATGCCTATACCACTAAAAAAAGTGCTTAGGCCTGGTTGGTGCATCGCCCTTAGGCCCACCGACATACTGGCCACACATGCAACAGCAAACATGCTAACCGACGAAATAATGAGATAGCTGGCCCCTAATTCAATCACTTCTTGTGAATCGGTAGTCAAGCTCATGATGAGTTGTGGAAAAACAACAAACAAAGCAACAGCAATCGCAGCAAACATCATTGCGATCATCCATGTTAAAGCGGTACTGCGACGCACCCCAACTTTATCGCCAGCCCCCCAATATTGAGCGGTTAACAACGCACCGCCCGTTGTCACCCCAACTAACATGATGGTGGTGACGAAAGTCGCGCGTGCAGCAACTCCAACAGCGGCAATTTCAGCTTCACCAAGTTGACCAAGCATAAGAACATCGACGAGGCTTCGGCTTGAAAACATCATGCTTTGCAGTGTAATTGGTAACGCGATTGCAAATAAACGACGTAAGAATGCTTTATCTGCGTGTATTGAGAGTTGAGAAAGAAAAGTCACAAGCGCTCCAACGACAACTTATTGATAGAATGGGGAAAGTGTCTCATGATTATACTCTGTGGTGTTTATTCCACCAACGATAAAAGGACAGATAATGAAAAAGGTGTTGGTGCTAGGCGCCTCGGGTTACATTGGCTCTCAACTTCTTCCGTTACTTTTAGATAAAGGTTACGCCGTCACAGCCGCGGCGCGACATATTGATTATTTAGAGTCAAGAACTCAGCCTCACCCTAATTTAACGTTAAGGTATCTCGACTTGGCTGACGCAGAGACCACGAAGGCTGTAGTGAACGATTTTGATTTAGTCTTTTTTCTCGTGCACGGGATGACTCAAGGTGATGACTTTGTTGAGTACGAACTAAACCTTGCTTTGAACTTCAAATATGCGTTGGAACAAAGCTCCGTCGAGCATGTTATCTATTTGAGTGCCATTCAACCTCAAACCGGAAACTCTCGCCATTTAGCCGCTCGTAAAGCCACGGGAAAAATAATTCGACAGTCTGGTGTTCCAGTAACTGAATTGCGTGCTGGCGTTATCATCGGTCCCGGCTCTGCCGCTTTCGAAATCATGCGTGACTTTGTCTACAACTTACCTATTTTGATCGCGCCTAAATGGGTCGACTCAAAAGCGAACCCTATCGCCTTGCCCAATCTCAACCACTATTTGTTGAAGTTAGCAGAAGCCCCCTCTCCAGAAGAAAGTGAAATTTATGAAGTTGGAGGGCCAGATACACTTAGCTACCGCGAGCAGTTCAAAGTCATTTGCCGAATCACGAACAAGCCGTATCGGTTGTGGTCGACCCCGCTACTTACTCCGAAAATGGCATCGTACTGGCTAGGTTTAGTTACCTCAGTGCCAACTAGTATCGGTAAAGCATTACTTGCGGGCTTAGAGCACGACTACATTGCAGACTCCAAAGCGATTGAAGAACGATTTCCTCAAACGCTGATCAGCTACGAGCAAGCGGTAACTGATACCATTCAAGATGAAGGCACATTTGTACGCAGTAATGTTTGGGGGTTTGAACCCGCAGCGCTTCGTCGATGGCAACCAGGATATGGCTATTACCCAAAACAAGCTGGAGCGAGCATTAAAACTCATGCCTCCGCTGCGGCATTATGGAAAGTGGCGCAAAAGATCGGGAGTCGCGAAAAAGGCTATTACTTTGCCAACATCTTGTGGCGTACACGTGAATGGCTCGATATCTTTTTTGGCGGCGGAAAACCGATTCGCGTTTCTCCTCCTGGACCAGAGCTCAAAGTCGGTGATTTTATTGACTCTTGGAAAGTGATTCGCTGCGATAACAATCAGTTTCTTTCACTGTTTTTTGGTATGAAAGGCCCAGGCCTTGGGCGTTTAGAAATTACCATCAAAGATCTCGGTGACGAACGAGAATTGGATATTACCGCCTGGTGGCACCCGCAAGGGTTTCTTGGGCTGCTTTATTGGTTTGCAATGATGCCAGCCCATCTTTTCATATTTAAAGGCATGGTCAAAGCCATCGCGAAAGAAGCAAACCGTTTAGAAAACAAAAAGCCCCAATAACAGGGGCTTCTAAACACTCAAAATGTCACTTTAGTCAGCTTTGAACGAGAGTGGAATTTCGGCTAACTGGTTGCCTTCGTTTGCTGGAAAAATAAGGTACTCGCCATGGTATTTCACCATCGATTTGTAGTCTGTTACCTTATGTACCATAAAGCCCGCTTGCGCTGCTTTCTCAACAAACTCAGCATGATTGCCACGTACAAACCAACTCATTGGCTTTACGAGCAACTCGCCATCAAAACAGCTTTCGCATTGGTCTGCACATAACGCTAAAGAGTTTTGACCTTCAGTGAAGATTTGTACTTTGCCGCACCCAATCAGTTGCTCAGACGTTGAGACTTCCCAGCCTGCTTGCTCCATCAAATCAAGAAAAGACTCAATATCTGAATCTTTGAACACTTTGGAGTCTTCACCTTCAGGGAAGAATTGCGCATAAAAAGCAGAAATACGTTTAAAGATAAACAACAAACCAGCATCGTTCCCCTTTGAGCGACCTGCTTTTTGCCAACGCGTTAAGTCATCGCCTACCGTACGTCCGAAACGTTGTGATTTTAGCGCCTTTGTTACCCAACGCACTAAATAATGGTTATTCGCAACAGGGGCATTGGCTAACTTACCTGAGCGATGCTCTTGATCTAACTCTTCAAGTGCTGAGTTAACCAAGTTTTGAATTTCTTTGGTGTAATTCGACATTACGCCTTTCTTCCTAAAGTCCAATAAAACAGTGCTGAAAGCACAGAACAAGCAAACATCACGATGATCATCGGCCAAGCAACATTCCCGGGCAGTGATGCCACCAGCGCACCAACCAATGAACCGATACCGAATCTTAATGTCCCCGCTAGAGACGACGCCGTACCCGCCATTGATGGGTAACCACTTAAAAGCAGCGCCATCGCGTTACTACCTATCGTCGACAATGTACCGATAAACAGCACAACAAAAGGTACAATGCCCCATAATCCGAAGTCCATTAACCAACTTACGAATAAACCAATCCCCGCCAAAAGTTGCACGAACAACCCAAAACGAAGCATGGCATGGGAACCAACTTTCTTCACCAAGCGACCATTAATACTGGTCATGATGATCATCGCCACAATGTTCAAACCAAATAGGTAACCAAAGTGGTCTGGTCGAACACCATATAAATCAATATAAACAAACGAACCCGCCGTCAAAAATGCAAACATTCCGGAAAATGAAAACGCACCTGAGAGCATCAAACCGATCGCTTCAGGATTGGAGCATAATCTGGCGTAATTTCTCAGCGTCGTGCGGAAACGAAGAGGCTGACGATTTTCAGGCTGTAACGTTTCAGGGATTTTCCAAAGTACGAGAAAAATCACAACTACAGCGAAAATAGCTAATACCCAAAAAATGGAACGCCAACCAAACCAAATCGCGAGATGACCACCGATCATCGGTGCCACCAACGGCGCAATAGTAATGACCAGAGTAACGAAGGACATTGCGCGTGCAAAGTCTTCACGGTCAAACATGTCACGCACGACGGCTTGGATAATGACCGCCGCTGCCGCGCCAGCAAAACCTTGTGCCGTACGTACATAGGTCAGCGCATCAATGCCATTTGTTGTCGCACTCACAACAGCAGCCAAGCCGAAGAAAAGTACGCCTAAAATCAACACAGGTCTGCGACCAAAGCTATCGGCAAGCGGCCCGTGAATTAACTGGCCGATCGCAAAACCCGCGGTATAAGCCGTCAACGTAATCTGAACCGCGCCAGGCGCGACCCCCAAATCTTTCGCTATTGTCGGCATCGCAGGCAAATACATATCGATCGCCAAAGGCGTCAAAGCACCAATCGCTCCTAGTACCAGAAACAATAGAAAACTGATTTGGGATTGCGGAGCACTTTGAGCTTTTTCTGTCATTCTTTTACCTCTTGTTGGAGCCCTACCGTCAATACTTGCAGAACAAAGTGAAAATAACGGAAGTTCTCATATCGCTGAATGTAGAAGCCAAAAACCTGTTCTATCCAACGTTCGAGAATCATAAGGGCAAATATGTACCAAGGTGTGACCTTGACGAACTCGACATAGAAAAGCATGTGAAAGCGAAATGTGTTTATGGGAAACAAACACAATGCAGTAAAAATGATGGCGTTGACACCATCATTCCATTCACCGTAGCCGAAGGCTTTGCAATAAGAGTATGCATGCATCAGCTAAATGCAAAGGCATATCACTGAGATGAGTAAGCACACCGGAATTGTCTAGGCACTAATTTTGGTAGGAAAATTTATTTTGAGCCAATTCCTACCAAAAGACTAGTTCCTATTAGGAACTAAAGAATTTCCCATGCTGACAATTAATTCCAAATAGAATCAATTTCTTCTTGCGTGAGGTAGCGATAATCACCAGGTTCTAGTGCCTCATCAAGTTCGATAGAACCAATACGCTCACGATGTAAGTACTCAACTTTATTTCCTAACGCCGCGAACATACGTTTCACTTGGTGATACTTACCTTCCACGATAGTTAACAATACTTCATTCTCGGCCTCGTTCACGATTTCCAAACGAGCGGGCAATGTTGCTTCTGATTCATTGCGCAAAATGATGCCTTGTTCGAGCTTTTCCGCGTAATCTGGCTGAATAGCATCGACGAGCCAAACACGGTACGTTTTCTCACACTTATGCTTAGGTGAGGTAATACGGTGAGACCACTTACCATCATCCGTAATCAACACTAAACCAGTTGTGTCGACATCTAATCGGCCCGCAAAGTGAAGGTTTTCAATTTTAGGCTCATCAAGCAGTGCGAATGCAGTTTGGTTGTAGCCATCTTCATGTGAACAAACAAAGTCAGCAGGCTTATACAACATAATGTAACGAGGACCAGGAGCACCAATAACACGGTCTTCCCACATCACTTCCGCACCTTCAGGTACTTTAAATGCACCACTTTTTTGAACCTCACCGTCTACGGTGATGTCTCCACTTTTGATGATCTTTGTTGCCTGTTTGCGTGTTGCACCCAGAGCGTCACACAAATATTTATCTAAACGCATGAATACCTCATTGAATTATACCCAAGTGATCTCTAAATCTCGGTTTAAAGGTCACTTGGGTATAAAAGTCAGGTATTATAGCGTTCCTAGTTCGAATAGTTGAGCAATTTCACATATTTTCATGTACACACTTCGTCCTTATCAAGCCGACTCGGTTAAAGCCGTTATTCATTACTTTCGTAAACACTCGACACCAGCAGTGATCGTGCTGCCAACCGGTGCAGGAAAAAGCTTGGTGATCGCAGAACTTGCTCGCCTTGCGAAAGGACGAGTGTTAGTCCTCGCCCACGTAAAAGAACTGGTCGAGCAAAACCACGCGAAGTATGAAGGTTATGGTTTAAAAGGTTCTATCTTCTCAGCAGGATTGGGACGAAAAGAAACTGACCAGCAAGTCGTGTTTGCTTCGGTTCAATCGGTCGTACGTAACTTAGATTCGTTCAAAAACCAGTTTTCTCTGCTCGTTATTGATGAGTGCCATCGTGTGCCAGATGACAAAAACAGCAGCTACCAAAAAGTTATTACTCACTTACGAAAACTGAACCCTGGCATTAAGGTGCTGGGACTAACTGCAACGCCCTATCGTTTAGGAATGGGCTGGATTTATCAGTATCACACCCGAGGTCAAGTGCGAACCGAAGAGCCTCGATTCTTCCGCGATTGTATTTTCGAACTGCCGATCCGTTACTTGCTCGACGAAAACTTCCTCACTCCAGCCCGCATGATGGATGCGCCCGTTTTGTCTTACGACTTCTCTCAGCTGAAGCCCGCTAACACCGGACGCTACAAAGAAGCAGAAATGGACATGGTGATCGATAAAGCCAAACGTGCGACTCCACAAATTGTTGAGCAAATCATGCAATATGCGAAAGAGCGCCAAGGTGTCATGATCTTCGCTGCAACTGTTCGACACGCACAGGAGATACACAGTTTATTGCCAGAAGGCGAAACTGAAATCGTCATTGGTGATACACCTACGCCGGAGCGCGATGCGATCATCCAAGCGTTCAAGAATCGTCAAATAAAATACTTAGTCAATGTTTCGGTACTGACAACCGGGTTTGATGCGCCGCATGTCGATTTAATCGCGATTTTGCGACCAACAGAGTCAGTCAGTCTGTACCAACAGATAGTAGGACGAGGATTACGCTTATCAGACGGAAAATCAGAATGTTTAGTGCTTGATTACGCAGGCAACAGCTACGATTTATACCAACCTGAAGTCGGTGATCCCAAACCAGACTCTGACAGTGAAATTATCACGATTCCTTGCCCGGCTTGCGGATTCAATAACAACTTCTGGGGTAAGTTGGATAGTAACGGTTTCTTGGTTGAACATTTTGGCAGACGTTGCCAAGGTTACTTTGAAGATGAAGACACAGGCGAACGTGAACACTGTGGATACCGTTTTCGTGCCAAATACTGTGGTGAATGTGGTGCCGACAACGATATCGCTGCGCGCATTTGTCATGAGTGTGACGCAACGCTTGTTGATCCTGATAAAAAATTAAAAGAAGCCCTTAATCTAAAAGATGCATTGATATTTGAATGCACAGAAATGGACCTGTCAGTATTTAAGTCCAGTGACGGTAAATCTCAACTCAAGGTGACGTATTCTGGTGAACCATACCAAGGCGAAGGCAATGCGTTAGTTCATGAGTTTTGGTCATTGAGTACCAAAAAACAAAAACAAACGTTTAAAGACCAATTTGTGCGCCCTCACTTGGCAGACAAGCATCGCCCTTTTGAAGAGGCTTCACCGACACGTGTTGTTGCCAATCAACATCGTTTCCGTTTACCTCAGTTTGTTATTGCAAGGAAATCCGGTCGCTTTTGGAAATTGCGAGACAAAATTTTTGAAGACGAGTTGAAATAACGTCCGCAACATTTAGTAAAACTGAACTCGATGATTCACTCTCTGTTCATCTATATCCGATATACTGCGGCTAACGTTCTAGAAAAGGTTTGACTATGTATAAAGCAACGACTTCTCAACATTCTGCGTTACTTTTCGGCCTTATCGCGACATTGATGTGTGCACCAAGTTTCGCCAAGCATGACGACTACTATGCATCACAAAATGGTCACGCCATCGTGCAAGATGTCGAAAAGCCTGGAACACGTATTGAATTCGATGAAGATCAAGATGAGGTCTATCGCGCGGTTCAACAAGGATATATACGACCATTTTCGGACCTTTACGCCGCAGTAGAAAACGACCTATACGGCCGTATCATCAAGGTCGAGCTTGAAGAAGATGATGATGCTTGGGTGTATGAATTGAAAATCCTGTACAACAATAGCGTCCTGAAAGTTGAGTATGACGCCGCCACGCTGGAAATGCTTGAGATCAAAGGTCGCAGCTTTAACAAAGCGTTAAAGCCGCAAAACAACTAAACTTGTCTAATGCGTAATCCAGACACGATGCGTAGCTTACTTCGATAAAAATCCAAACATAATAAGAATCATCAATATGAAAATACTTGTTGTTGAAGATGATCCTCGTTTAGGCGAGCAAATCATCGAAACATTAGAAAGTACCGGCTGGGTACCAGAACTGTCCCAAGATGGCATAGACGCTCTGTATCGCGCGACTTCGGAAGAATGGGACGCCATTGTTCTTGACCTCGGCTTGCCAAAACTGGATGGTCTTACCGTCCTAAAAGGCATCCGAGATGAAAACATTAATACTCCTGTCGTGATTTTAAGCGCTCGCGACACCCTAACGCAGCGAGTTGAAGGCTTAAACGCAGGTGCAGACGATTACCTAACTAAACCATTTGAAATGGTTGAGCTTATCGCTCGTATTCGTGCACAGCTTCGAAGAGCCTCTGGTAATGCCTCTCCTGTGATGCAAATTGGCGACTTGAGCTTGGATACACGCACTTCTAAAGTCATGTGGCAAGGGCAAGCGGTAAGCTTGACGGCGCTAGAGTATAAAGTGGTCGCTTACTTTATGCATAACCCGGAAAAAGTGATTTCTCGAACCGAACTCGTCGAGCACATTTACAAACAAGACTTTGATCGTGACTCCAACACAATCGAAGTTTTTATCGGCCGAATTCGCAAAAAAATCGCACCAAAGATCATCAAAACTGTCCGAGGGTTGGGATACCAATTAAATGCCGAATAGAAACAGGCTACCGTTGAACGCAATAAAACGACTGAGTATCAAAAGTCGCCTCGTTTTAGCGGCGATCGTTTGGTTAACGGCAATGATCCTCGCCGCTGGTGTGACGATACCGACGCAGGTCTACAACTATATGGTTGATGACACTCGCTCACAGCTCAGCATTTTTATGGATGAAGTCGCAGCACAGTTAGAAGTCGATAACACCGGGCATCTTTCACTCGCAGCTCAGCTATCAGACCCTCGATTTAACCGACCTTACAGTGGTTTGTATTGGAGTGCCTCTACAGAGGCAAGCCTCGAACGTTCTCGTTCGTTGTGGGACAAAAAAATCGAATACAAAGGTTTGGATAAAGATGCGTATGGAGCAAGAGGCGAAAAACTAATTACGCTAGAAAAAGCACTGTATCTTCCTGATTACGATGGTCCTATTCACATTATTATTGGTATTGACGAAGAGCCCATTAAAAATACCCTTCAAACGTTAATCGGCCAACTTTGGCTTATTTTGGGTTTATTATTCGCGGGCGTACTTACCGTCATTTTACTGCAAATTGCTTGGTCATTGAGTCCGCTTACAAAGCTACAAAAAGAATTAGCCGAGCTGAAGTCTGGTAATAAAAAGAGTCTAGAAGAAACCTACCCAAAAGAGATTTCTCCTCTAATCTTCGACCTCAACGCTCTGCTGTTCCATTACCAAGAATTACTAGAGAGAGCTCGCAATCATGCAGGTAACCTATCTCATGCACTTAAAACGCCACTTTCTGTTCTAAAAAATGAAGTTCAGACGTTAGAACCTGAGGCACAATCCCGTCTCAGAGCTCCAATCAATCAAATACAAGACCATATCGATTACCATTTGGGTCGTGCCCGTATGGCCGGATCGATGAACATATTATCAGTGAAGTCGAACCCAGCAGATCGTGTGGATGCTATCTCAATGGCGTTTGATAAAGTGTATGCGAGCCGAAGCATTACCTTAATTAATGAACTTGATTCAGAGCTGAATGTAGCAGTAGAGCAGACCGATCTCGATGAAATGCTAGGTAACTTGCTAGAAAATGGCTATAAGTGGGCCAACAGCATGATTCGTGTGCACTCCTCTCAGGATAAGGAAAATATACACATCATTATTGAAGATGATGGGCCAGGCATCCCTAAAGAGAAACTGAGTCAAGTAATCAAGAGAGGAGTTAGATTGGATGAAACAACCCCTGGCTCAGGTCTTGGTCTAAACATAGTCAGTGAAATGGCACACAGTTACCGAGGTCAATTAACATTGGATACAAGCGCTTTAGGTGGATTAAAAGCATCTTTAGTCTTACATCTCAGCCGAACATAAAGCATATAACACATAAACTTTGTTTTTCGGACCATGATCAGTAAACCGATGAAAATGAAGTCGATGTGAACAAAATCCAAGCAAAGCGTTAAAAGGGATAGCCTTCCACCCCGCTAAATCATACCTTTTTGTTGATTTGGATACGATTTGGGTTGCCCATTTATAAGTGGAATGATAGTATCCGCGCTCGCTTGAACAGTTCCTGTTTCAAGCTTTACCACGAACAACAAGGTCGCATTGTTGATTGTGAACATTTGATTTTTACTAATTTGAGAGTAAATACTATGAAATTCGAAGCAGTAGTACGTACTGAACTAGGTAAAGGTGCGAGCCGCCGCCTACGTCACGCTGGCAAATTCCCTGCAGTTGTATACGGCGGTGAAGAAGCAGCAGTAGCTATCGTTCTTAACCACGACGACATCGTAAACCAAATGGACAAGCCTGAATTCTACGAAGGCATCGTTCTAGTTATCGATGGCAAAGAAGTTAAAGTTAAGCCACAAGACGTTCAACGTCACGCGTTCAAGCCAAAAGTTGAACACATGGACTTCATCCGCATCTAATTCCCTACCAAGGAATTAATCGGATTAAATCCAAACCTTTTGCATAAAAGATAATCGGACTTACCAACCGAGACATCTAAAAAATTTCAAAACCCCGGAGTCTTACCACCTCCGGGGTTTTACTATATTTGGCATATAGCATTTGATTTATGAACGGGCAATATACTTCACTAAAGTGAGATCGGTCAGCGTCATACTCTCAATCACTTCCGACTCTTCCTCTCCAGTACGCACAAAACCACACTTCTTGTAAAAGTTAAGCCCCTGTTGATTAGTATCCAGTGCTTTCAAACTGATCTGCATAACTGACGTAGAGAGCAAACGTGTCTCTAACTCATCTAACAGTGCACTTCCTGCTCCTTGCCCATAATGTAGCGGCGTAACGTAGCAACATGTCACTAATGCCGTTTTATCTTCGCTGGTGTGGTTAGGTAACTCGTAACTTAAAAAGCCAACAATTTCTCCTTGCCTCTCAACTACGATCAATTGGGCCAGTTGCTCCGTCATCACTCGCGCCCACATCCTTTCTCGACGCTCAATCGTAAACTGCTCTATGTAGCTCTTTGGCATTAATCCTTTATACGCCACCTGCCAAGAATCAACGTGTATCTTGGCGATTTGGGCTGCTTCCTTTTTGAGTGCGTCCCTTACTGTGTATCTCATAAGCATCCTTTATTAGCGTTCACCACTTACAAATTCTTTTAACCCTACCCTTTAAACCAAAGCTCAAAGATAACAGCTACAGTCGCAACGCTTTACATTAATCCATTTCATTTTCATTAATTAAATGATAGTTCACATCATAATATTCGAAGAAGAATGATCCATTATTTACTTTTCATTTTGACTCATTAGGTTGAATCTATTTGTTTAAACATTCGAGTGTCAAATGCGGAATAAGCACGATAAGGTATCGGATGAGGATAAATAAACGATGCTTAAAGCATAAGGTTTCTAAACGATCGCAATTATAGTAAAGAGATAAATACAATTTTTGATAGAGTTTGGCAGAATAAAGCCATGATCAAATGAGTTTAAGCTCTGTGCTGTTCATTATGCATACAAACCGCCACCCCTCATCATCAGAGCGAAAATTTATAACGATTTGTGTCATACCTATTAGGAAAAACATAAACTTGGCAAAATAATCACCAAAATCAGCGTAATACTTCGCAAAAATGCGCATTGATTCACACAAACAACACACATTCAATTAACTACCTCACAAAAAATAGAGCTAGCTATATAAAATAAATACTAAATACCAATTCTGTTTATTTATAGACGTAGTTTGCAGGCTTATTAATTCATTTCTCCGATAGAAGTATAAATAAGAGATAGATCACTAAAGTTTCACATTAATTCCGTATATTTCACGCCGTAACAATAACAAAATCACAAAGAAAGGATCCCTTATGAAGTTTTCCAAATCTCTTTTGGTAGTGGCAGTGGGCGCTGCGCTAGCAGGATGCGGCTCAGACAGCGACAATTCTCCAGTAACCTGCGAGACTGCAGATTCTTGTACAAAGTTCACCGTTCTCCACACTAACGATAACCATGGTCGCTTTTGGCATAACAGCGACGGCGAATACGGCATGGCTGCGCGTCACACTTTAATCGAATCTATCCGCGCAGAAGTCGAAGCAAAAGGCGGTGAAACCATTCTGCTATCTGGCGGTGATATTAATACCGGTGTACCAGAATCAGACATGCAAGATGCGGTTCCAGACTTCGTAGGGATGAACCTACTTGGTTACGATGCAATGGCTGTCGGTAACCACGAATTTGATAACTCACTAGATATTCTCGATATGCAAGCCGAGCTAGCTGACTTCCCTATGCTGGCTGCGAATATCTATAAAAAAGATACAAACGAGCGTTACTTCGACCCTTACAAAGTATTTACTATCAACGGCCTTAAGATCGCTGTTATTGGTCTAACAACGCAAGACACTGCGAAGCTAGTCAATCCAGACAACGTATCAAACATCCACTTCGAAGACCCTCAAGTAGAAATCAAAAAGGTACTGAAGGAAATCGAAGAGAACGAAAAGGTAGACCTAGTATTTGCAACGACGCACATGGGTCACTACGAAGACGGCAAAAACGGTAGTGAAGCACCAGGTGACGTTAAACTCGCTCGCTCTCTTGAAGAAGGACAGCTAAACGCTATCATCGGTGGTCACTCGCAAAACCCTGTATGTATGGAACCAGGTACCAATGAGTATGCTGATTTCAAACCTGGGGATGATTGTGCCCCAGACCAACAAAAAGGCACTTGGATTATGCAAGCGCATGAGTGGGGTAAATATGTGGGTCGTGCAGACTTCGAATACTACGACGGCAAGCTTCACTTAGCGAACTACGCACTGATTCCTGTAAACCTTCTAGACGAAAACGATGAAGTTATCGGTGAACGAATTCAACAAGATGCAACGGTAAAAGCGTTACTACTGCCATACCAACAACAAGGTCAAGAGTTATTAGATGAGAAGATTTCTAATACGACGGGTAAGTTAGAAGGTGATCGTAACGTAGTTCGCTCTCAACAAACTAACCTAGGTCACCTACTCGGCGAGGCATACCGTACTTACAAAACGGTAAATGCTGACTTTGGTGTGATGAACTCTGGCGGCGTGCGTGATTCAATCCAAGATGGTGATATCACTTACCGTGACGTACTAACGGTTCAGCCATTTGGTAACTTCGTGACTAAAGCAACTATGACAGGTAAAGAAGTTAAAGAATACCTAGACGTGGTTGCGACGAAATCTGCAGGCTCTGGTGCTTACGCTCAACTAGATAACATCACTTTAGATGTAAATTGTGATGCTGGCTCAGTAACCATTACCGATATTAACAATAAAGGCTTCGATCTAGACGCAACGTACACATTCTCTGTAATCAGCTTCAGTGCTGCTGGTGGCGATAACTATCCAATCATCGATGTTCAATCTACACAGCTAACCGATGCATACGTTTTGCGCGAGTTCTTCGTAAACAACCCACAAATCTCTGCGGATAACTACAACAAGAACTTAGAGAACATCAAGTACTTCAGTAATGGCCAACCAGTAAAAGGTTGTCCTGCAACTGGTAGCTAATACTCAACACCTTACCCCTGGCGCTAAGAGCTTTTACAAGCAATTTCGTCAGGGCTTTCCTCAAAACCGAAGCTTTGTGCTTCGGTTTTTTATTTTCGATAAATTACTGAAAACTCTCCACCTTCACAATATGTTCAAAAATTGTTCATTTGTGTTATTGACGCCCCTGTATTGGGCTTCTATGTTTGATAAGGTCTTTTAAATATGCAGGTTCATCGGCTAAATTTCGCGAAAAATTTTTAATCGCATAGTCAATGATTCTGAGAAAGATGTGAATGGCGTTACAAACACTGCTCTCAAACAATTTGTCTTTGGACTTCAAACGATGGTGATGTGCCTCCACGCGCACACTAATGAGCAGCGATCTGGACGTCAATGTATTCAAACTGCTGCCATCGAGTTCTGGAGGTCAAAAATGAAACGAGCCAGCAATAGCTACAGACTCCAAATGATCAAAGAAGTAGTTACCCGTAGAGAGCGTGAAGCTTGTACGGATCCTATGGCGAGATATATTCATCAACTGATGGATGAACGCCCAACAAGTAAATTAGATGTTGAATTCAATCGTCGATTTTCAGGAAATCACTTCGACGAACAAGCGGGAGGCTGGGTTAGCGACCGTTGGTCGATGAAATAACGCCAATTACCGCTCTATAGGGAAAATGGATAGGAGATTCCCGGTTCTTAAAGGACACCTTGCCGGACCGGGAATATGTAAAAGCCTAATCAGAACCGAAAGCGAAGGCGTAACCCCACAGACTGAACAAGAATTCTAGAATAAGTCTTGTTGAGGCGATGACTCATCTTGAAGCTGTTCTGGCTTCGTCTTCCCTGCCAACATCTTTCTTCTGTACCTTTGACGACACAACTTAATAACGTGCAACTGCTGAGCGGGGGTTAAGTTAAGCCAATTAAACCTTTCCTCTCTCTTTCTCATACACCCCTTGCAATACCCTTTTTCATCGGAGGTACATACTCCAACACAAGGGCTTGGGACAGTAAAAAACTCCAGTTGCTCCATACTAAAACCGCTCTTTCCATATTAGGGCGTATTGGCCTAGTTTAAATAATGAGAAGATTAGTCAGCAACAAAACTTGCTATATACTTCGTTATGTCAAAAACATACGAAACCATAACCTTATGCTGACAAAAACAGTGTTTTATTACTTATACTTACCGCGTTTATAAAAACGGAGTCTATAAAATGAAGCTTAGCCTAAAAACGTTAGTTACAGCAATCTCTCTCCCTGTTCTTATGACTGCTTGTGCTAGCAACGGTGATGATGTGAAAGAAATAACGGCTCAAGATTTGCAGCACCACAACTGGGAACTTGTTCAAGTTGATGGCAAAAATATCGTTCTAGACGAACACCAAAAAGCGGCTCGCCTAGAAATCGGTGAAAATCTAACCGCAAACGGCAACGCAGGTTGTAACAACTTCTTCGGTCAAGCCGAGCTGAAAAACAACCAACTACGCATCGAAAAAATGGGCATGACCATGAAGATGTGTATGGAAGATCAAATGAAGATCGAAAACGCAATGACACAAACACTATCTAACTGGAGCGATATCACGCTAACTAAAGATGGTCTTGTTCTGAAAAGTGCCGATCACGAATTGACGTTTACACTACGTGACTGGGTAAACTAATCCCAACTAAGTAAACCAGATAGTATCTTAAAGCAGCCAAACGGCTGCTTTTTTTATATCGATGAATCGTTAGTCATGCATGCTAAAGTCATTTAAATGGCCAACTTTCTTTCTCTTTTCGCCCTCAATTCCATGCTTTAGACATCAATTTTGCTCTGTAAAACAACCTATTCATATCTCTGGGGACAATAATTTTCAATTACTTGAAAGAATATCCTCAAACAAACGGTCCGCTCCTAAAATGACACCAAATTTGTCCTTTATTCGTTTTGCTTCACATTGAGAGTAATTCTTTGAATCAATGAGTGATTCCGTTTGGGATTGGCATTGATAATAGAGAGAGATGAATTACTATCCTTGTAACAGAGCGGAACGACTTGCGAAAACGTCAATAGAAACGAAAGCAAGAACCAAAAGACATAACACGGAATAGATATGAAAAAGCTACTCAGCAGCATTGGCATTTTAGCCACGACTTTTGCGACACCTTCTTTTGCCGATTCATCAGTGAATAGCGAATGGCAAAAAATCGAACAGCAAGCCGACGGGCAATCCGTCTACTTTCATGCTTGGGGCGGAAGCCAAGAAATTAATCGCTACATACAGTGGGCGAGTAGAGAGCTAAAATCACGTTATAACGTGACGCTAAACCACGTTAAAGTAACTGATATTTCTGAGACCACTACTCGACTTATCGCAGAAAAAGCGGCAGGCAAAAACAGCGGTGGCAGTGTTGATATGGTTTGGATCAATGGCGAAAACTTCAAATCAATGAAGGATAACCAATTGCTATTTGGTCCTTTTGTCGAAGGTTTGCCAAGCTGGCAATATGTGGATAAATCTCTACCAATTGATGTGGACTTCTCCGAGCCAACAGAAGGTCTAGAAGCACCTTGGGGAGTAGGACAATTAGTGTTTATCCATGACGAGCAAACCCTCCATAACCCTCCAAAATCATTCGCAGAAATGCTGAGCTATGCAAAAGCGTTCCCGAATCGCCTGACTTACCCTCGACCACCAGAGTTTCATGGCACAAGCTTTATCAAAGCATTACTCATTGAACTGTCTAACAACGCCCCTGAGCTGCAACAACCAGTTACCGATGACACGTTTGAGCAAGTCACTCAACCGCTGTGGTCTTATCTAGATGAGTTCCATAAAGTCGCTTGGCGCGGTGGTAAGCAGTTTCCAGGCGGTACAGCAGAAACCCTTCAGCTACTAGATGATGGTCAGACTGACCTGGCGATTACCTTTAACCCGAACGCGGTTTTCTCTGCGCAGTCGAGCGGTAATCTTGCAGAGAGCACCAAAGCGTACGCAATGGACGCAGGAGCACTCTCAAATATCCACTTTTTAGCGATTCCTTGGAACGCAAATGCCAGTGCTGGTGCACAAGTTGCGATAAACTTTTTATTGAGCCCTGAAGCACAGTCTCGCAAAGGTAACCTAAACATCTGGGGCGACCCTTCGGTACTAAGCAACCAATACCTAACTGGTTCGGCCAAAAACACTCAACAATTCAAATCTATCGCTGAGCCACATCCAAGTTGGCAAGCGGCGTTGGAAAAAGAATGGTTGAAACGCTACGGGAATTAGTAAGAATCCATGTTAAGAGCGCTGTATTTAGTCATTATCGCAGTTTGTATTTTGCCTACCATTCCGGGACTACTTGGAGTGGTGGTCTCTGCGCTCGGTTATGTACCTCCTATCGGTCTACACCACTTTTCTTTTGATGGCTTCAATGCCGTCTTTGATTGGGAAGGTGTTTGGACATCCATCGGGCTTACTTTCTACTCCGCCATTTTCAGTAGCTACTTGGCTTGCTTCATCGCATTTGCAATTCTACAAGCCTCTTGGGGCAGTAAGTTTTGGCGAAAAATTGAAGTTAGCCTTTCCCCACTTCTCGCGATGCCGCACGTCGCGTTTGCAATTGGCTTTGCGTTCTTGTTTGCCCCAACTGGTATGGGCGTTCGTGTTCTCAACCAACTGTTTGGTTACGACCCGAATGCACAAACGGTGAATGACTTAGCATTGCTGATTAAAGACCCACATGCACTCGGTTTGGTCATCATGCTTGCGATTAAAGAAGTGCCGTTTTTATTGTTGATGAGTATTCCGATCCTTCAGCAATTGAAAGTCGATAAGGTTGAAAAAGTCAGTCACTCGATGGGCTATAGTTCGGCGCAAGCGTGGTGGAAATGCGTATTTCCGCAATGGTTAGCAAAACTTCGTTTCCCAATGCTGGCGGTATT
The DNA here is from genome assembly GCF_033340395.1 of Vibrio sp. 1159. Classification (NCBI taxonomy): domain Bacteria; kingdom Pseudomonadati; phylum Pseudomonadota; class Gammaproteobacteria; order Vibrionales; family Vibrionaceae; genus Vibrio; species Vibrio sp. 1159. The sequence goes on from NZ_JAWOWL010000005.1 coordinate 105,624, forward strand.
GGCTTACAGTTTGTCCGTTGTCGATGTCGCCCTGATTATTGGCCCTACCAACCCGCCGACGTTTGCGGTTTTGGTATGGCAATGGTTTAACGATCCAGATTTATCGCTCCTACCAAGAGCGGCCGCTGGCGCAGTAATACTGTTTGTGATGGCTAGTCTTTTGATTGGTTTCGCTCGATTGGTGGAATGGTTAACGACCAAAGGCTTCAAACGCTGGCAGTACTCTGGTCGAAACGGGTTTCGTTTACCCGGTAAAACCCTATTTTCACTGATTGCGCTACTTGCACTTCTAATGATTCCACTCATGGTGCTGTGGAGCTTTGCTCAACGTTGGCGCTTTCCAGATTTGCTCCCAAGCCGTTACAGCCTGCGTTTTTGGGAATACGAATGGCACAGTATTCTAGGGACTCTAGAGCAAAGTATGTCAATCGCCCTGATCAGCGCGACTATCGCGCTAGTTCTTGCTTTAATAGCACATGAGTATCGCCTTCGTTATCGCTGGCAGATACCCGGTTACATCATCGCCATCCCGATGCTGATTCCTCAATTATCGGTGCTATTCGGTATGCAAGTGGTAACACTGTACTTAAACAGTAACGCGTATTTCTTTTGGGTATGCTGGGCGCATGTGTTCTTCGCATTCCCATTTATTTACCTCTCGCTAGACGGGCCGTGGCGCAGCTTCGATAACAGCTTAACTCGCGTCGCACTCAGCTTGGGTAAAACACCGATGCAAGCTTGGTTAAAAGTGAAACTGCCAATCCTCCTACCTGCGATTGCATTCGCGTGGGCTGTCGGTATTAGTGTCAGCCTAGCGCAATACCTACCTACATTAGTGCTAGGGGCTGGGCGCATTAGCACCATCACAACCGAAGCCGTTGCACTATCCAGTGGTTTTGACCGACGTGTCACCGCTATTTACGCCATTTGGCAAGCTCTGCTGCCATTCATGTTCTTCTCTTTTGCGATACTGCTTAGCCACTTGCACAGGACGTATCGCCGCTTGTCTATAAAAGGTTTACTACTGAATGAGTCTTTGTCTCGAAAACCTCGCCATCCGTAAAACCAATGGCGACGCGCTTTTCTCGGCGTTTAATATGACCGTAGAAAAAGGTGAAATCGTTACCCTGATGGGGCCTAGCGGTTGTGGTAAATCCACTTTGTTGGATGCCATTGCCGGGCACCTATCCGCCGAGTTCAATTACTCTGGAGCCATTACGCTTGATAACGAAAAGTTGGATGCCCTCCCTGCCCATAAGCGTCAGGTCGGTATTCTGTTCCAAGAAGATTTGCTCTTCCCTCATTTAACGGTGTGGGAGAACCTTGCCTTCGCGCTACCAAACTCAATCAAAGGTGAAGAGCGTAAAGCTCACGCCATGCAAGCACTGAAGAACATTTCATTGACCAAGCTAGCAGAGTCCTTTCCTGACCAAATCTCGGGAGGGCAACGCGCCCGTATCTCATTGACTCGTATGCTGCTAGCAAAGCCGAAAGTTGCGCTACTTGATGAGCCCTATAGCAAGTTGGATAAAGACCTGCGTGTACAATTTCGCAATTGGGTGGTCGAACAATTGCAGCAAGCGAACATCCCTACTTTGATGGTAACGCACGATGAAGACGATATTCCTGATGGCAGCCGCTGCATAAACTGGCCGTGGGAGACAAATCATGCTTGATAGCCTGAGTATAAAGCTCATCCGCAAACCGCTGGCACTCAGTGCGACATATATCGATAAATGTGGTATCACTGCAAATCAGACGACAGTATTTGGTTTTGTACTTGGCTGTTTTGCCCTCCCGGCTTTGATCGCCGAACAGTACTTGTTGGCGTTGCTGTTTATTTTGCTGAACAGAATCTGTGATGGGTTAGACGGAGCACTGGCAAGGATTCAGGGCATTACCGATGCGGGTGGTTTTCTTGATATCAGCTTAGATTTTTTGTTCTATTCGTTGATTCCTTTTGGCTTTGTGCTTGCCAACCCAGAGCACAATGCCGTTGCAGGCGCATTTTTGATTTTTTCCTTCATCGGCACTGGTAGTAGCTTTTTGGCTTTTGCCATCATGGCAGGAAAACAAGGCATCGATAATCCGGTATATAAAAACAAATCGCTTTACTACATGAGCGGCTTAACCGAAGGTACAGAAACCATTGGCTGCTTGATTTTATTTTGTTTGCTACCGCAACACTTTGCCGTCATCGCGTATATCTTTGGCGCGGCATGCTGGTTTACTACTTTTACACGTATTTATTCAGGGTTTCATACGCTTAACGATCATTAATACTGCTTAGACAATCGCGTTTCCTTAAGGGACAGGCCGCTAAGCCACTGTTTTATAAAGCACCAAAACGCAGGTTAAATTGGGGTATATACTCTTTGAATGAAGAAACCATTCGGAGGCTATATGAAAAAACAGATCAATTTAGGCATGTTGCTCACCATTACTTGTGCGCTCGTGCTTGGCGGCTGTAGCTCACCTAACCCGTACGGAGATGCATACGGCTCATCCGACACTCGCAAAGTTCAGCAGGTTTACTACGGCACAGTAGAAAAAGTAGAACCCGTAACCATTGATGCCTCTACCCAATCCAATGCCATTGGCACCATCGCTGGTGCTGCCGTGGGCGGGATCTTAGGCTCAAAAGTTGGGGGCGGTTCTGGCTCGGATATCGCTGCCATTGGTGGTGGTCTATTGGGTGGCTATGCAGGCAGCAAAGCGGCTGAAGCAACCGCGAAAAGAAATGGCGTGAATCTGACCATTCGTTTAGAGGACGGAAAGATTATCTCTATTGTTCAAGAAGCAAATCCAAACATGATTTTCCAACCAGGCCAAGCGGTCCAAATCAATGTTTCTGGTAATGACGCCAGAGTCGTTCCTCGTTAATTCGGACGAACCAAACCTTTGGCCTGCTTTGATTCAAACACCTAACCCGCGCAAGCTTACATCACTGGCTTGTTAACTTGCGCGTTTCTTTTCGTATCAAACTTGATCGTCGTCAATGGAACATCAATCTCCCACACCTTTCGATGTTCAAATGACATCAAGTTGCTAGCATGAGCCCATTCCAGATAACTTTGGGCTTGTTATGACTCCGACTGTTGACCACGTACTCCTTAATATTGCGCTAAACCTCAGCTCAAATCGCTCTCACGAGCAGCAATATCAAAATCTCATTGATGGGGTCGCGCAAGTATTCCCATGTGATGCGAGCTGCCTGTTTATCTTCGATGAGGATGGGTTTCTAACTCCTGTCGCGGTAAAAGGCTTATCCAGCTCGGTCTTAGGTCGTCGCTATTTCCCCAAGGCGCACCCTCGCTTAGATGCCATTATTCATAGCCGTGAACCGGTGCGTTTCGATGCCGATTGTTCACTGCCGGATCCTTTCGACGGCACACTATTAACTGAAGACCAATGCATTGATGTTCACGATTGCATGGGCTTTAGCTTGTATGTCGAAGGCCAACTTGTTGGCGCACTAACGATGGATGCACTAACAGTGGGCGCGTTTGATGGCATCGATCCTGTCGCTATCGAAACCTTTGCGGCTTTGACCGCTGCGACATTGCGTAACATAGCTCAATTAAAAGCGCTCAAAGCGCAAAACCAGAAGCAAAAAAGCGTCACTCAAACCCTTATCCAGCAAGCCCGTTCTCAACATGGTGAAATGGTGGGTTTGAGTCCGCAGATCAACCAGTTACGAAACAACATTGCGACTGTTGCTCAATCAGATTACGCGGTACTTATCACAGGAGAGACCGGTACTGGTAAAGAACTGGTCGCGCACTCGGTACACGCGCAATCTCATCGTAGCGATAAGCCGATGATTTACGTCAACTGTGCGGCCCTGCCTGAAGGTCTGGCTGAGAGTGAACTGTTTGGCCATGTCAAAGGCGCATTTACAGGTGCTAATAGCCACCGTGCCGGTAAGTTTGAACTGGCAGACGGTGGAACGATTTTCCTTGATGAAGTGGGCGAACTGCCTTTGATTTTGCAAGCAAAATTGCTGCGCGTAATTCAGCAAGGCGAGCTGCAACGTGTGGGTAGCGATCAGCATTTGATGGTCAATGTGCGCATCATCGCCGCGACCAATCGACAATTAGAAAAAGAGGTCGAAGCTGGCACATTTCGAGCAGACCTATTCCACCGTTTAAATGTATTCCCAATCCAAGTCCCCCCACTTCGTGCCCGTGACGGGGATATTCCCGTTTTAGCAGGATATCTGTTAGAAAAGGTACGCCAACAATTTAATGCGCCCAATCTGCACGTTCACCCTAAAGTGTTGACTCAACTGGAGTCTTTACCTTGGTACGGAAACGTACGCGAGCTCGAACACACTTTAACTCGCGCGGCTTTACACGCTATTCAACAAGGTGCAAGCACGATCATGCTTAACCATTTTGACACCTCACTGGCTCTCGATGATGTAAAAAACACATCGCATTATCTGCCTAAAGAAAGCCAACCAATGCGAGAGCTAATAGAAAGCTATCAACGTGATTTAATTGAACATGCTTTGAGCCAAACTGGTGGCGTTTGGGCAAAAGCAGCGGAGTTTTTACAAATGGATCGCGGGAACTTATATCGGATGGGTAAAAAGCTGGGGATCAATAAATAACCGACCACAAGAAGTCGATGTGATTAAGACATCAACTGCGTTGTCTTAATTACATCAACCACTCTCCTAAATCTGATAAAATTCAATACAAATCAACGAGATAATAATTGGCACACATTCTGCTCTCTAGTAGTCAACATCACGACTATTAAAACAATCACTGGAGAACCCAATATGTTCTGTATTCAATGTGAACAGACAATTCAAACCCCTGCTGTTAAAGGTTGTTCTTTTGCACAAGGTATGTGTGGTAAAACTTCTGAAGTATCTGACCTTCAAGACGTGTTGGTTTACACACTGCAAGGGGTTTCTTTTTGGGCATCAAAAGCACTTGAATTCAACATCATTAACGATGAAATCAACCAATGGGCACCAAAGGCATTTTTCTCTACATTGACGAACGTAAACTTTGACCCTGAACGTGTCCTAGAGCTAACTTCTCAAGCGGCAACGTACAAAGCATTGCTAAAAGAGCAAGTAATGTCTGCTGCAACACTCGCCGATACCGAAGTTGCTGACATCCCTGTTGTTGCTCACTTTGAGCTACCAAATAGCGCAGAAGCAATCTTAGCTTTTGCTCCTCAAGTCGCGGTTAACCGTGGTAAGGACCAAGTACATGAAGATGTTATTGGCCTACGCTTACTTTGCCTATACGGCCTTAAGGGTGCCGCAGCATACATGGAGCACGCACGTGTTCTTGAGCAAACCAACAACGATATCTATGCCGAATACCATGAAATCATGGCGTGGTTGGGTACAGACCCTGAAGATCTTGGTGAACTACTTGATTGCTCAATGCGCATTGGCCTGATGAACTACAAAGTGATGGAAATGCTCGACCAAGGTGAAACAATGACCTTCGGCCATCCAGAACCAACCTCGGTGAACGTCAAGCCAGTAAAAGGCAAATGTATTCTTGTTTCTGGCCATGATTTGCATGACCTAGAAAAAATCCTGCAACAGACTGAAGGCAAAGGCATTAACGTTTATACCAACGGTGAAATGCTGCCTGCACACGGCTACCCTGAGCTGAAGAAATATCCTCATCTTGTCGGCAACTACGGCAGCGCATGGCAAAACCAACAGAAAGAATTCGCAAACTTCCCTGGCGCAATCGTAATGACGTCAAACTGCTTGTTGAATCCAAATGTGGGTCAATACGCAGACCGTTTATTCACTCGTAGTATTGTTGGCTGGCCTGGTGTGGCTCACATCGAAGGCGATGATTTTAGCCAAGTGATTGAATGTGCTCTAGCGCAAGACGGTTTCCAACACGATGAAATCGAACACCACATCACGGTTGGTTTTGGTCGCAATGCACTGATGAACGCCGCCCCTGCGGTTATCGACCAAGTGAAACAAGGCAACATCAAACACTTCTTCCTAGTCGGCGGTTGTGATGGCGATAAAGCGGAACGTAGCTACTACACCGATTTCACGGCTGAAGCGCCAGAAGACACGCTAATCCTGACCTTGGCGTGTGGTAAGTTCCGCTTCAACAAGAATACGTTTGGCGATATCAACGGCATCCCTCGCCTATTGGATGTCGGCCAATGTAACGATGCTTACTCTGCAATCCAGCTTGCACTTGCACTGGCGAAAGAGTTTGACTGTGACATCAATGAACTGCCACTCACGCTTGTGCTTTCTTGGTTCGAGCAAAAAGCGATCGTTATCTTGCTAACGCTATTTGCATTGGGCGTGAAAGGCATTTACACAGGCCCTACTGCACCAGCATTCCTAACGCCAAACCTAATCGCCATCATCCAAGAGAAGTTCGATATGCGCAGTATTGGCAATGTTCAGGATGATCTAAAAGCCATCCTAGCAGCTTAATAAACTTGCTTGTTACGCGCCTCCTTACGCGGAGGCGCTATCTATTTCGAACCAAAATAGCCACAACCAAAGAGATTGTTATGTTTTTTGAATGGCAAGGTAACCAACCCGTCACACTCCGTTGCATCGACAAATACTTCGAAACACACGACACCGTCAGCATCAAATTGTCTGAACTAACCGAGTCACTTCTGTTTCAGTTTAAGCCTGGCCAGTTTATTAACTTAGGCGTGGAAATTGATGGAAAAATGGAGTTTCGCGCCTATTCAATCAGCTCGATCAATGAAGACGATCACCTTCAACTCACCATCAAACGAGTATCTGGCGGTAAAGTATCGAACTACATCGTTGACTCGCTGCTGCTCGGTGATACCGTTCAAGCATTACCACCAGCAGGCGAATTTAACTGCATCGACCATCCACCCGTGTTACGTGATGGCGAAACAAAAGCCTTGCTTATCAGTGCAGGTTGCGGCGTCACGCCCGTATTTTCGATGGCAAAACACTGGCTGAGTAATCAAGATGAAAACGACAACGATGTGGACATCGCATTTCTTCATATCGCACGCAGCCCAGAAGAGACGATTTACTACGACCAGCTAGAAACGTTCGACGCTGTGTATCCCAACTTCCATTTAAAGCTGTTGCTGAAAAACCGAGAAGGAACATCGCACCCACAAGGTCGTTTGAATGCCGACTGGCTTAAAGAGCTTGTTCCTGATTTCAAGCAACGCACCGTTTACCTGTGTGGTCCAAGCCAGTTTATGCAAGATGTTCACGGCTATTTGAATGACCTTGGTTTTGACATGATGAACTTCTACCAAGAGAGTTTTACGCCAGCGACTGGCGCAGAATCATCGGTCTCCGATGAGACGGTTAACGTTTCTGTTCCTGATTTTGCTCAAAGCATCGATGCGCAAAAAGGTCAGGTACTGGCCGATGTGCTCGAAGGCGCAGGTTTACCATTAATCGTCGCTTGTCGAAGCGGGATTTGTGGCTCGTGTAAATGCAAGGTTCGTAAAGGCAACGTCTCTTCCACCAGCCTAGAAACATTGACACCAGAAGAAATTGAACAAGGCTATGTGCTCGCCTGCTCATCAACCATCGAAGCGGATCTTGAAGTGCAGATCGGTTAATGCTGCTGGTATCGATCTTTTATTGTTTCCCGTCATTCCAGCGAGCCTAGGCGAGATCAGGAACCTAATATCGGCGTGTTAGGAATAACTCATTCTGATAATAGACTCTGAATCACACTCGCGTCTCGCTATTCAGATGACGGGGTATCGCGGAAATGCCAGCCGTACTCAAACGGCTGGTATTATAGATAGGTACAACTTTCGTTTCGTCGTCATTGCTTCTCGCTAAACAGCAACACTTTCAATGCTGCTTCGCTGTCTACGTCCATAAACTCTGGTGGGTTATCCAGGCGCTCACGGAATGTCAACTCTGGCGCTTCTTCTTTCATGCTTTCAATCAAGAAGTCGCTTGTCACAGATGGCGAGTTTACACATGCCATCACTTGACCGCCGTCTGCCAACAAATCCGGCAATCGACGTAGAATCTTTTTGTAATCTTTAGTCAGCGCAAAGCTGCCTTTCTGGAATGAAGGCGGATCGATAATGATCAAATCATACTGACCAGATTTCTTAATCTTACCCCACGATTTAAAGATATCGTGCCCCATAAAGCTTACCTGGTTGATGTTATGACCATTTAGCTTGTGGTTCTCACGACCTTTAGACAGCGATGCTTTCGCCATGTCGACGTTAACCACTTTATCTGCTCCACCCGCAATGGCAGCGACAGAAAAGCCACACGTGTAAGCAAACAAGTTAAGCACGTTTTTATGCTTCGCATTTTCCCGTACCCAATCACGACCGTAGCGCATGTCCAAAAACAGACCGAAGTTTTGATTGCGGCCAATATCCAATTGGTATTTCAAACCGCTTTCTTCAACGACAGGGCGAGCGTCTAATTCACCGACAAGCACTTCTGAAGGCGCACCATCGGCATAACGGTGCTGAAGAACCATAGTGCGACCTTGCTTGTCTGCCCACAGTGGTGATTGTGCCAACGCATTGAGGCCGTTTTTCAGCTCAGCGAGAAACGCGTCGTCGACTTCTTTAAACAAGTTGATAATCACCTGACCTTGTAACCAATCACAGGTGATTTGCTCTAGGCCCTCAAAACGACGGCCACGACCATGAAACAGTCGACGAATTTCGTTAGGAGCTTGCGCGAGCTCGGTTTCTAGATGCTGAAAGAACAGCGGAAGTTGTGATGCTTGCATCGAGTTCTCTTATTAGTTTTCTTTGTGACGGTTATTTGATCGTAGGCCAGTTCAGTTCCCAAGGGGAAAGCCAAGTATCCAAACCCTGAGAGACTATTTCACTGAGCCATTTGTTACCCAGCACTTGGTATTCTCGTGGGTCGCAAACAAAGCGATATTGCTCATCTCGGTATTGGAAGCAAAGTGAAAATGCATGCAGATAACCGCGATCAGCCTCATTGCCTGCATTGTAAATCGGGTCGCCAACAATACCTGAGCCAACCGATTTTAATGCCACGCGGATTTGATGCGTTTTACCAGTGTGTGGCTTACATAAAAATAGGCGCTCTCCGGGCTCTGCCGCAAGAGAGAAAAACTGGGTGACGGCTGGGTTATTTTTGCTGTTGACCAGCTTCCATGATGAACGGCGCGAACGCTCCATATCACCAACGACCAAACCTTGTTTCTTTTTCGGCTTTTTAGAGCCAATCGCCAGATAGAACTTTTCCACTTGGCGGTCAGCAAAAGCTTGCGATAACGCACTAGCCGCTTTGGCGTTGCGTCCGAGGAGCAGAATACCCGATGTCATTTTATCCAAGCGATGGATAAGATAAAGCTGCTCATCACCACTCTGCTTAGCCACTTCTTGCAGCAGCATTGTGTCGCCATCGTCTTTATGAACAGAGACGTTGGGATGCTTATTGATGATCAGAAAATCGGGATGGGTATGTAGAATATCGAACATAAAAAACTGGCTCCACGTTTGGAGCCAGCAGTATACATAAGTTACCGGACAAAGCTATCGAGGCTTGCCCCCAAGGTCTTTGCTAAAGCTTCTTCGAGAAAATGCCAGCAAGACCAATGATTGCGATACCCAGCAGCATGATTTCACCTTTGCCACTATCAAAGCCAGACTTAATCCCCATGAAGGCAACAATAGCAATCGCAACAGGAATCAGGTATTTAACTAGGTTGTACCACAATCCAAATAACGGGAAGGATACTTCGCCGTCATTAGTGATCTCTTTTTCTAGCTCAGCACGGCTTAGGCGCCATCCAGCAAAGATACAAACCAACATACCACCAACCGCTAAGAAGATTTTGTCCGTTAGTAAGTCAAAGATATCAAAGGCACCGGTACCAAACAGCGTTGGTCCCATTCCACCTAACGATAGTGACGCAAAAATACATAATGCCGCCATAACTGCACTTGCAGACAGAACAGCGTTAGAGCGCTTCATGCCTTTCTCGTCGATTAGGTAAGACACGACAACTTCCAATAATGATACTGAAGAAGTTAATGCCGCCACCGTCAAACCGATGAAAAATAGCAACGCGAATAGCAACCCAATTACTCCGCCCATTTCAGCAAATAGCTGAGGAACGACAACAAATACAAGACCAGGGCCTGCCGCAGGCTCCATGCCAAAGGCAAACATAGCTGGGAACATAGCAACACCAGCAAGAATCGCGACACCAGTATCCATCGCTGTAACCATACCGGTTGTTTGAACTAGGTTCTCTTTCTTCTTCAGGTAAGAACCGTACGTCATCATACAACCCATACCTAAGCTAAGTGAGAAGAACGCTTGCCCTAGTGCAGCAAGAACCACGTTGCTGTCGACTTTAGAAAAGTCGGGCATGAATAAGAACTCAAGGCCAGCCATTGCACCTGGCAGCATTAAGCCCTTAACAGAAACAACGATTAGGATTAAGAACAGAAGCGGCATCAGAACCTTACCGGCTTTCTCAATACCACCCGAAATCCCTTTCATCACAATCATGACGTTAAGGAACAGGTAAACACCCATCCACATTAAAGGTTGAATCGGATCTGAGATGAAACCGCCAAAGCTGTCGCCAATTGCTTCTGGCGCGCTGAGTAGACCACCACCCACTTTAAAGATATAGGCCAATGCCCAACCACCAACCACAGGGTAGAAGCCCATGATCAAAAGACCACTGAAGACTCCCATAACGCCAGTGAACGTCCAGCGTCGGTCAGTTGTTTTGAATGCACCTACGGCAGAAAGACCTGTCTTACGACCAATAGCGAACTCTGTCAGCATCACGCTAAAGCCGATAAAAATTACAAAGATAAGATAGATAGCAACGAATGCACCGCCGCCACTCTCACCTGCTGTGTAAGGGAATTTCCATATATTGCCTAAACCGACAGCGGAACCCGCTGCTGCCATTACGAAGCCTAGTTTAGACCCCCACGTATCACGTGGTGCTGCTGTATTAGTTGTAGCCACGCTTTTTCTCCAAAATTAGTTTGTTGTGTATGCATAGAGATAGGCGTCTTAAAAGTTTATGTAAAAATTATTGTACACTTATAAAATAAGCGTTCGACGCACTATGTCTAGAAAGTAAAGCAGCTCCCCTTTAAAATTGGAACCCCAAAAAAGTACATTTATCGCACAAGTGTCGAGTTACGCAGGTTAAATGCTGCTTTTTTGTTCAAAAGTTAAAGAATGACCTTATTTTTCACATTAAAATAACAGAATCAGCTGTTATGAAATTCGTTCCTCATATAAGGTCAATCCCACGTCTAAATGGGAAATCTATTCCCCCAACCCACTTTTATGCTTAATATCCTAGAAGGGCATATTACTCTGAGCGTATATGGACAAGTTTTATCACTTTCTTACTTTAGCTGGCATCGGGCTATATTGGTTACTGGTCGCAGGTGTGACCATTCGTGTCGTTTTAAAGCGCCGTGCAGTGAGCGTGTCTTTAGCTTGGCTAATGATCATTTATATCCTTCCCGTTCTGGGTGTCGCATGTTATTTCCTCTTCGGTGAACTGAACTTAGGCAGAAAGCGAGCCGAACGTGCGAAAGAGATGTTTACACCATTCGAGAAGTGGTTCAGTCAGCTTAACGACTGTAACGCGCACAACCCAGAAACGATGGGAAGGCACATCTACCGAATTGATGAACTTTGTAACAACCGCCTTGGTCTTCCCGCATTGAGCGGTAATACATTGTCGCTGCAACAGTCACCTAATGAGATTTTGCATTCCATTATTGAAGACATCGAAAACGCGCAGAGCAGTATTCGAATGGTATTCTACATTTGGCATCCGGGTGGTTTGGCTGACTCTGTCGCTTCTGCGCTTATTCAAGCGGCTAAACGCGGCGTAGATGTCAAGCTATTGCTCGATTCAGCAGGTAGTCCACGTTTTTTCAGAAGTCCTTGGTATCGAATGATGCAGGATGCTGGAATTGAAGTTATTCAAGCGCTAGAAGTGAAGATGTGGCGTATTTTCTTACGTCGTCTTGATCTTCGCCAACATCGCAAGATCATCGTAATTGATGATGAAATTGCTTATACCGGTTCAATGAACCTGGTTGACCCGGCTTACTTCAAGCAAAACAGTGGCGTCGGGCATTGGGTGGACATCATGGTTCGCATTACGGGACCAACGGTAAACGTATTGAGTGCCATCCACTGTTGGGATTGGGAAGTCGAAACTGGCGAACGTCATTTACCAAGACTACCTGAATGCAAGATCGATGAGAGTGAATTCCAACACCCTATTCAGGTTGTGCCTTCTGGCCCAGGTATGCCGGAATATCTGATCTATCAAGTATTAACATTGGCAATAAACCAAGCCAATCGCTCGGTACGAATCACAACACCATATTTCGTGCCCAATGCTGATTTACTCGAAACGTTAAAGATGACAGCACAACGAGGCATTGACGTTGAACTCATTATTCCCCATAAAAATGACTCTATGATGGTGCAATGGGCGTCACGCGCTTTTTATAGTGAGCTCTTGAGTGCTGGGGTCAAGATTTATGAGTTTTATGGTGGTTTGCTGCATACAAAATCTGTCGTAATTGACGACCAATTCTGTTTAGTTGGCACCGTAAACATGGATATGCGCAGCTTGTGGCTGAACTTCGAAGTGACCCTCGCCGTTGATGACGAAGAGTTCACCAAGCAAATGTCTTGGTTACAAGATAGCTATATTAAGCAATCTCACACTGTTGTATTGGAAGAATGGGAGAAAAGGAGCCTATTTTCTCGGTTCTTAGAGCGAGTGTTCTATCTCTTCAACCCACTCCTCTAATACCTCAAATACACCGACTAAAAAACCTCCAGCGCTACATGCATCCTGCTGGAGGTTTGTTCTTTTAGCTCCCTATGTACACGATACCTCTCGACATCATTACCTGTTCATCTTGGCTGTTATTGGCTGATAGTTGACTTTTCCCTTGCATAACCTACGTCGTCCATGTTTTAAATATTCAAAACCGCAATATTTAAGACAGGGAACTTTTATGTCAGAGGGAAAAAAAACCAAACTCATTACCGCTGGCCGCGATAAAAAGTGGACAAATGGTGTTGTAAACCCACCCGTTCAACGCGCTTCAACTGTGGTATTCAATACCGTTGCAGAAAAGAACCAAGCCACCATTAATCGTGCAAACAAAACGTTGTTTTATGGTCGCCGAGGCACCAACACGCACTTTGCTTTCCAAGACGCAATGGTTGAGATTGAAGGTGGAGCTGGTTGCGCGCTTTACCCTTGTGGAACGGCAGCAATTTCAAACACCATCCTCTCTTTCGTTGAAACTGGCGATCACATTCTAATGGTGGACACTTGTTACGAACCAACTCGTGACTTTTGTAACACCATCATGAAGAAAATGGGCATCGAAACCACCTATTATGACCCAATGATCGGTGAAGGTATCCGAGACTTGATTCAGCCGAATACCAAAGTCCTTTTCTTGGAGTCTCCTGGTTCAATAACCATGGAAGTCCAAGATGTGCCTACATTAGCGCGCATTGCCCACGAGCAAGATATCATCGTGATGCTAGACAACACATGGGGAGCTGGCGTGAACTTCTCTCCTTTCGAGCATGGCGTAGACATTTCCATTCAAGCGGCAACTAAGTATATCGTTGGACATTCAGATGTCATGCTAGGTACTGCTGTGGCTTCTGAAAAGTATTGGGATCAGCTTCGTGAACAAAGCTACCTGATGGGTCAGTGCGTTTCTCCTGACGACGCATACCTAGGTCTTCGAGGTATTCGCACGTTGGATGTTCGCCTAAGACAGCACGCAGAAAGCAGTTTAAAAGTCGCTCAGTGGCTCGCTTCTCGCCCAGAAGTTGATCATGTCCGCCATCCAGCTTTAGAAACAAATCCTGGCCATGAGTTTTTCAAACGAGACTTCACAGGTGGAAACGGCTTGTTTTCATTTGTTCTCAAAACGTCTTATCCAAAAGCGACGACGGCTCTGCTTGATGGCATGAAACACTTCAGTATGGGTTACTCTTGGGGCGGTTATGAAAGCCTCATTCTAGCTAACGAACCTAAGAGCTTTAACAGCCTGAGAACCATAGCTCACCCACACTTTGAAGGTACTTTGGTTCGTATTCATATTGGCTTAGAAGACGTGAATGACTTGATCGCTGATTTAGAGGCTGGTTTTGCGCGTTATAACGCCTTAATGCTTGAAAAAGAAGCCTCCCTATAACAATGATTGAATCGCCCTGCATTGCGGGGCGTTTTTATAAACCCCTGACTTAATTAGAATTAACTAACATTCACCCGAGCCATTAATTAATGTTAATCATTTGTGTTGTTTTTCAATTGAGCAGTCACAGAATGAAATAATGTGCCACAAATAGGCTTTCCAAATTTAGAGTTTCTCTCCTACTTTTTATCACTCATAAGAGGTCATACCACAAGGAGATAGTTTTGAAACTCAAATTTATAGCGCTAATGCTTTTTACCTTAGTTACCGTCCCAATAACCTCCGTATACGCTGCAACAGGTTATACCCAAACCAAGTATCCGATTGTTCTGGTTCACGGTTTGTTTGGTTTTGATACCCTGGCAGGCGTTGATTACTTTTTCGGAATACCACATTCCTTAACAAAAGATGGCGCTACGGTTTATGTTGCACAGGTATCCGCGACCAATAGCAGCGAAGTTCGAGGGGAGCAACTGCTTGCTCAAGTAGAAACCTTACTTGCAGCAACAGGCGCAGAGAAAGTCAATCTCATTGGTCACAGTCATGGTGGTCCAACAACGCGCTATGTTGCCTCTGTCCGTCCTGACCTAGTCGCATCAGTTACGAGTATAGGAGGCGTTAATAAAGGGTCTAAAGTAGCCGATTTAGTTCGTGGCACCGTATCTGAGGGTTCGGGTAGTGAGCAGCTCGCGGTAAAACTGGCGCAAGGTTTAACCACTCTTATTAATCTTCTATCAGGTGGTTCTGATCTCGACCAAGACCCTTTGGCCTCATTAGCAGCATTAACCACGGAAGGATCATTAGCGTTTAACCAACACTACCCTGAGGGAGTCCCTACCAGTGAATGTGGTAATGGTGACTTGCTGGCTTCAAATGGCGTTTATTACTACTCATGGACCGGATCATCCACTTTTACAAACGTTTTCGATCCGACTGACGCTGCCATGATGGTACTTGGCTTAGCCTTTGATGGGCCAAATGATGGCTTAGTTGGTGCGTGCAGCACACATTTGGGCAAAGTCATACGTGATGATTATCAAATGAACCATTTGGATGAAATTAACGGCCTACTCGGTATTCATCATCTTTTTGAAACCGATCCAGTCACGCTTTATCGCCAACATGCAAATCGTCTCAAACTTCAAGGTTTATAAGAGGTCATCACAATGAAGAAAGTCGCTCTCACCACTTTTATCCTGCTCTCGATATTTGGCGTGGGAGCGCTTTCTCTGTTGCAAAGCGACAAACAACAAGAGATAACCTCTAACCATTCGCCATCTCAGCAAGATATAGCCGCCGATGTCTCTTCCCCAAAAGATTTCTTCGAATATTCTCTTAGCCGGCTGGGCGAAGAAGATCTCGATACGATCAAAGCGGAAGTCAATGATGACACTTTAGCAAAGCAAACTCTGAATATTGATGCCAAACTTTTTCAAACCTACCTTTCCTACAAGCAAGCACTCTCTGCATTAGAGCCTTTTGAGCACAACCACCTAACGCTTGAACAGTTAACCATGCTGAATGAAGCAATACTGAACTTACAGCTTCAATACTTTAACGAGGTGCAGATAACCCAATTGTTTGACGAAGAAAACCGACTTCGCCAACTTGCATTGGAAAAACTGACGATTAAAACACAGGCATCGGATATCGAGAGTCAGACCCACCTTCTCAATCAAGCGTTATCAGAACAACCGGATTACATACGAGAAAGTGAACGCAATAACGCATTAGCAGAGCAGCTCGAGCAAGCTTCTCAGCTTGATTCACAAGACATGTACATCGCCCGTGTTGCTCTGGTAGGAGATGCCGGAGCGCAGAGGCTGCAAAAGCTTGATGAGCAAAGAGCATCATTTAAGACTCAACTCGCCACTTACTTAAAGCAGCGTCAAAATATTCTGAATAGGGATTTTCTAGGGCAAGACGAAAAACAGGCAGAAATCATTGCTTTAAGAAAACAAAGCTTCGATGCCACTCAATGGCGTCGAATCGAAGCTTTGGAACGTATTCATGATAGCCAGAACTAACAACATTAGCTTAATAGCCAAACGTCACTTATTCTGCTTTTTAGGACATCCAACGATATGGTCATCCACCATGCCGACGGCTTGCATGAAAGCATAACAGATGGTTTCACCGACAAACTTGAAGCCTTTCTTTTTTAGGAATTTACTCATGGCTTTGGATTGCTCTGTCGAAGCTGGTACGTCACTCATATGTTGCCATTGATTGACGATTGGTTCACCGTCCACGAACTGCCACAACGCGTCTGATAAACTCCCGTATTCAGCAATTAACGCTTTGGCCGCTTTGGCATTACTAAATACCGAGTTAATCTTTCCGCGATGTCTCACAACATCGAAGTTTTCCACGATGTATTCAGCGCGTTCTTCATTTCTTTGTTCCAACGCATCTAGGTCGTAGTTCTCGAACGCTTCTCTGTAACCTTCGCGTTTTTTAAGGATGGTGATCCAGCTAAGCCCAGCTTGCGCACCTTCCAAAGTAATAAATTCAAACAGGACTTGGTCGTCATATACTGGCACGCCCCATTCGGAATCATGATATTCGCGTTCTAATGGGTGATTCATCGCCCACGCACACGTTTTTTGTTCTGTCATTATTCTTCCTTAAAAAGCGCCTCTAACTGATGAGCTAGAGGCGCGATATTTTTCATCGTTATATCAGTAGCACTAAGCCTGTTTCGGTACTGCCACTTTATGGAACAAACGATACAACACTGGCACGACAATCAGTGTCAGGACTGTCGCAAAACCCAAACCAAACATAATCGTAACCGCCATTGGTTTGAAGAAAATATCTGGCAACAGTGGGATCATACCAAGGATCGTCGTGATAGCAGCCATACAAACGGGACGGACGCGACTTACCGCAGCATCAACGACCGCGTCATAAGCCTCTTTACCGGACTTCATTTCAATTTCAATTTGGTCCAGTAATACGATGCCATTTTTGAGCACCATTCCCGATAAGCTTAAGAAGCCGAGCAATGCCATAAAACCAAACGGCGTGTTGAGTGCCAACAAACCAGTGGTGACACCAATTAACGCCAGCGGCACGGTAAGCCAAACAATGAGTGGCTCTTTGATAGAGTTAAATAGGAATACAGTGATCAAGAACATGAACAAGTACCCCATTGGCATAGTAGTAAACAGTGACTCTTGAGCATCACCTGAAGATTCGTATTCACCACCCCACTCTAAGGAATAACCTGGTGGTAATTGAATCGCTTCGATTTGGGGCTGTAAGCGTTTTTGCAACGTCGATGCGGTTTCTTCACCTAGAATATCTGGGTCTGCCATCACAGTGAGCATACGCTTACGGTTCTTACGCACAATAATAGGATCCTCCCAACGCATGTCGTAACCCATTGTGACTTGTTGAAGTGGGATAAACTCACTCTGTGCTGGACTCCATATTTTCATGCCTTCGATGTTACGAATATCAATGCGTTCATCTTCAGGTAAGCGAGCCACGATAGGCATGAGCGTAGTGCCGTCTCGGTAAAGACCTATCGTCATTCCAGAGAATGACATGGACAAGAAGTCATCGACATCTGATTTTGTAATGCCATAGCGACGTGCCTGACTCTCGTTAAACTGAGGTTCAAGAACTTGGGTTCGTTCACGCCAATCATGCCTGATATTTGTTGCCTGAGGATCGGCGTACATGATGTCCTTGACCTGAGCGGCTATCGTACGAAGGACGGTTGGATCTGAACCAATAATGCGCGCTTCAATTTTTGCACCACCACCAGGGCCTAACTCAATCTGTTTGAGCTTGTAATTGATTTCTGGGTAGTTGGCTTTTAAATACTCTCGAAACTTCGCCATTAATGGTTTTAACGCTTCGTAGTTTTCCATACGAGTGGTTATCTCACCATAAGCCGCATAACTTTTCTCTGGCGCGTACGTTAACATGAAGCGCTGTAAGCCTTTACCCGCGGTCGTCGTGATATGGTCAACATGCTCTTGCTTAGCTAACCAACTTTCTAACTCTTTAAGCGTTGTGTTGGTTGCTCGAATATCAGTTCCTTCTGGCATCCATACATCTAACTGAAAAATCGGCGTTGTCGAAGATGGGAAAAACGCTTGCTTCACAAAGGTGAACCCGTAAACACTTGCCGCTAATCCCGCAATCAGCACCACAACGGTAAACCAAGCACGACGCATACAAAACTGAAGAAACTTTTTATAAATAACGAAAATAACCCCGTTATATGGATCATTTTCTTCCCCTTCACCTTGTTTAATCTTCTGGCCTTTAAAGAAGATGTCAGCAAAGAACGGTGTCAACGAGATAGCGGTAAACCAACTCAACATCAATGAGATCAGCAGAACCGTAAACAAAGTGCCACAGTATTCACCCGTCGAGTCTTCAGACAGTCCAATGGGCGCAAATGCAGTTACAGCAATCACAGTTGCCCCAAGTAATGGCCACTTGGTTTGGGTAACGATGTCAGTCGCCGCTTGGAGTCGAGTTCGCCCTTTTTGCGTACCAATCAAAATCCCCTCAACCACGACGATTGCATTGTCCACCAACATACCTAACGCGATAACCAAGGCACCTAATGAAATCCGCTGCAAATCTATCGCGAGATACTTCATGAAAATGAACGTACCCAACACCGTCAGCAGTAAAATTAAACCGATAAGCAGACCTGAACGTAGCCCCATAAAGAACAGAAGTACGATAATGACGATACCGACAGCTTGAGCCAAGC
Source organism: Vibrio sp. 1159 (assembly GCF_033340395.1). Lineage (NCBI taxonomy): Bacteria > Pseudomonadati > Pseudomonadota > Gammaproteobacteria > Vibrionales > Vibrionaceae > Vibrio > Vibrio sp. 1159. Next base: position 124,585 of record NZ_JAWOWL010000005.1, read on the forward strand.
TGACAACAAAACCGCTAACCGATTTATCCACCTCTTTAGGCTGACTGTAAATTTCCGAGATTTCGATACCAACAGGTTGTTGGTACTTTAGCTCTCCAAGGCGATGATCAAACGCTTTTCCGACTTCAACGACGTTGACGCCTTCAGCAAAAGAAACACCCACGTTTAGTGCGAGGCTGCCGTTAAAATTAATAATATTATTCGGGACTTCTACGTAACCACGTTTTATTTCCGCCACATCTTTCAAGAAGATGAGCCCCTGAGCACCCGACTCAGTAATCAACAAATCGCCTAGCTCATCCACACTCTGGAACTCGCCAGTCGGCTGAATTCTGATGTACTCATCACCAATTCTGATCGCTCCTGCGTCAGAAACTACGTTTTGCGTCGAAAGAAGATTAAACACGGTATCCGGAGCAAGACCTATACTGCTCAATTTTTTCATCGATACTTCGATGAACACTTGCTCTTGCTGTTGCCCAGATACCGAAACTTTACTCACGCCATCAACCAGTTCGAGCTCTCGGCGTAAGTAATCGACGTAATCCAGTAGCTCTTTATAGCTATAACCGTCGCCAGTCACCGCTAACAAAATCCCGTAAACATCACCAAAATCATCGATCACTTGAGGTTCATTCACACCTGGAGGCAACGTCCCTTTAAGGTCGTTCACTTTACGGCGCAACTCATCCCAAATTTGTGGTAGATCATCAGGGCCATAATTGTTCTTCATCGTGACCGTGATTTGCGATAATCCTCGGCTAGAAATCGAATTCACTTCATCAACATAAGTAAGCTGCTGAATCGCTTTTTCGATTGGATACGTCACTTCTTCTTCGACTTGTTGCGGTGTCGCACCAGGGTAAGAGGTCACTACCATCGCATCTTTAATAGTAAAAGCAGGGTCCTCAAGACGCCCTAAACCAAAGAATGCGGCGATACCACCAATCAAAAATATCAGTGCAACCATCCAACTGATGACGCGATTTCGGATGAAGTACGCAGCAATACCGGTCACATCATCATCACTTTGAGGCACTGATTTATTAAGATCGCTCATAGACCGGCCTCCTGCGTAGCCATTTCCTGTATCACTTCCACTTTCATGCCATCCCTTAATCGAGAAACACCGGCAATCACAACTTTGTCTTTGAGCATGAGACCATCAAGGATTTGAATGGACGTTTTAGATGCCTTACCTGCTCGCACCTGTTTGCGCGATACCGTATTGTCGTCATTCAGTACCCAAACAAATTTGTTTTCGCGCCCCAGCTCGTCACCGTCCGCATTGAAAATGGCTTCGATAGGGACATTAATTCCTAGGTTGAGATCAAGCCCAACATTCTCGTCTTTAGAAGTTACCTCAACAGCCATACCATCTAGGATGTACTCTTCTTCCGGCATAGGAAGCGACAGTGTGACAGTAAACGTACCTGTTGTTGGATCGGGCTCAGTCGTAAATTCTTTTACCGTCGCGTTATATTCATTACCACTGGGCACGCGCACTAATGCTTTGATCGCGGTAAGCCTTTCTTCCGTTGGCGGTTGGTTCACATAGAGGCGGTCAGGAAGCTGAATCAACACTTCGACTCGCTCCAAGCTGTGAATATTAACGATATGCTGTCCGACTTGAACATTTTCGAATTGGTCGATATTAACTCGCGAAATAATCCCATCCACGGGCGCTTTTAAGGCAGTAAATGATAGACGAAGTTTGGCTAACTGAAGCTCAGCTAAGGCGATTTGTCGTTGTGCTGCAATTTCATCAAACTGAGACTTAGCTAATAGGCCTTTATCAACCAAAGGGCGTGAGCGGCGATACTGACTGTCGACAACAGAAAAACGCGCACTCGCATTATCTACATCCAACTCATAGTCAGTGGGATCTAGCGTTGCAATAACATCACCCTTCGTGACTTTGTCGCCCTCTTTTACCATGATGCGGCTGACTTCTCCTGCCACTCTGAAGCTCAAATGAGAGCGATCCGCTGCATTCGCAACCGCAGGGAAGTACAAGTTGTCATCCACCTTGTTTCCCGCTAATGACGTAACTCTAACTCGTGGCGTTTCGAGCTCTTTTTCTGGCGCCTTATCCCCACAGCCAACGAGAAAAAGCGTTGAAAGTAAAGTCGCTAGAGAGATGATTCCTTTCATATTACAACCCTCTTTCCTTAATCCACGCTCTTACCTTAATTCCGGGTTCAATTACACTGACACCCGAGATAATGATTTGGTCGCCATCGTTAAGCCCGGCTAACACTTGATTTTTGTCATTCATCTCAATTGCGGCTTTGGATACAATGCCTTGCTCATCGACACGCCAAACGTATGTTTTGCCGTTTTCTTCTAGCAACGCGGAGTTAGGAATCTTTGTCGCTCCTGCACTTTTGGACAGGAGGTAAGCATTGCCAGACATTCCCGGCAAAAGGCCAATTTCTGCTGGCCGCTCCATGACCATCGTGACTTTGTAACTGCCCGTTTTAGGGTCGGCTTCTGTATCGATTTCCTGAAAGGTTAAGTCAAAGGCTCGCTCGGGGAACGCATCAAATATCATTCTGGCAGAGACATCGCTCCCCTGCGTGTAACGATTTAGAAGATAGTCTGGGATTTGGAATATCACTTTGAGGAGTTGGTTGGACTGAATATTCATCACCCCTTCTTTCGCGGCAACATATTCATGGTTTTCTGCTGGAATGTACGAAATAGTTCCATCATATGGCGCGACAAGTTTGGTATACCTTAAGTTTGCCTTTGCTTGATTCCATTGAGCTTTTGCCGAGTTGTGGTTCGCTTTTGCCTCATCAAAATCTTGCTCAGATACTACTTGGTCTTTACGTAGCTTTTGGTATCGCTTGTATTGCACATCTGCGAGCAAAAAATTTGCCCGAGCTTGCTGTTCGAGCAGAGAATATTCATCTGGGTTTAATGACGCCAAAACATCACCTTTACTGACGACTTGACCTTCATTCACTTCTATCGTTTGAAGAAGCCCAGGAACTCGAAATGTCAGTACTGCTCTATCGCCAGCTTCCGTCGTGGCAGGAAAATGTCGCTCAAACTGGGCATTGCCAACAGATACTGTAAATAGCTTCGCAGGGCGCGATTCAGGTTCAGGAACAGGAGGAAGTTCTTTACCGCACCCCGACAAGACAGCCGAGATGGCAATAGGAATGAGCAATTTTCTCATTACATTCATCCATAAAAATTGGGGGATTATTTTTAAAGTAGATGAATTTTGAACGAACTTCCAGAGCAGAAAAGATTAATAGTGCTTTAAAATTAGTAATTTGTGATAAAAAAGCAGGCTTTATGCCTGCTTCAGTTAAATCTTCTTTGGATACAAAATGCCTAAAGCTTACTGAATTCTCTGTTCACCCTATATGTATCAGACGTAACATAAGCTTCCATGTTACGAATTTTGCCATCAAGACGGTCAAAATCCCTTTCCAACACACTGAGCAGTTGATCAGGGCTTTGCCCTTTCTGCCAAGGCTTACTTTTGAGCGTATGCTCTTGCTGCGCTCTGATATTTTCAGAATACGTTACTGGTTGCTTTTCTAACATAAACGCCATCGCGACGTACGCTAACAATACCAAAAACGTACCACCTAACAGCGCTGCAGAAATCACTACAATACGAATCAACCAAACTTCTGCACCAAAGTAGTTGGCAATACCGGCGCAAACACCGGAGATTTTGCCATTTACTGGATCACGATACAGTTCTCGATTATTCATACTTGCGTCTCCATGTTGGTGACTCAGCATCCAAGATGCGCTCCAATGTATCAACTCGGGACTGCATCGCTTCTGCTTTTTCAGATAGTACCTGAAGGCGCTCTAAATCCTGGCTCGACAGTGCACTATCTGTTTTGCGTTTGCTGCGATAGTGTAAGAAGAGCCATAGTGGAGCGACAAAGATTAAAAAGACAATCACTGGTCCTGCTATAAAAAATGCCGACATAAATGGCTCCTTTCTTATTTATCTTTCGATGACATCTGTTCTTTCAGTTTTGCCAACTCTTTTTCAATTTCGTCTTGTGCCTGCAACTCTGCAAACTCTTGTTCTAGCGATTTAGCATTACCGGTTTGAGCATACAGGTCTGCTTCCGCTTCCATTTCATCCACTTTACGTGAGTATTGCTCGAATTTCGCCATCGCTTCATTAGTACGGCTAGTGTGCAGGTGTTTTTGCACATCACGACGGTTAGATGCAGTTTGGTTACGAATTGCTAGTGCTTGCTGTTTTGCGCGCGTTTCAGCAATTTTGCTTTCCAACTTACCAATCTCGCCAGTAAGCTTATCGATCGTTTCTTCCACTAAGGTTTGCTCAGTGTGGAGGCCTTTAATCACTTGCTCTAGCTTTTGCTTTTCAATTAACGCTGCACGAGCTAGATCTTCACGCTCTTTAACTAATGCTAAGCTCGCTTTTTGGCCCCATTCGCCAATTTGCTCTTCTAACGTTTCAACCTTACGAGCCAACTCTTTCTTGTCTGCAATCGCTTTAGCCGAGTTAGTACGCACTTCAACAAGTGTGTCTTCCATTTCTTGAATGATAAGACGGATCATTTTTTCAGGATCTTCCGCCTTGTCCAGTAATGCACTGATGTTTGAGTTAACGATATCTGCAAATCGAGAAAAAATACCCATAACGGAACTCCTCTTTTTTCCTATTAAAACTCGACAAGGTGGTGATTAACCTTGTGTCTCCCTGAATATATAACAAGTAACGTGCCAACTTATAATTTTCTTTTAAATCATAGTGTTATTCATTTTGTTGTCGTTACACACTATTGTGCTATGATGTTTTTCACCAACTGTTGGTGAAATTTACCAACTCTATCTCTAAATCATGGCTCGGCTGTTAAATAAGAAGGACTTTATGAAGCAAAACCTGATTGGTGAATCACCTGCTTTTCTCGCTGTACTAGATAAAGTATCACAACTTGCACCCATTGAGCGCCCTGTCCTCATCATTGGTGAACGAGGTACGGGTAAAGAACTCATCGCTCAGCGTTTGCATTATTTATCAAGACGTTGGGATAAACCACTACTATCACTCAACTGTGCGACATTAAGCGAAGGGCTAATAGATTCCGAATTGTTTGGACATGAATCCGGCTCCTTCACAGGCTCTAAAGGTAAGCATAAAGGGCGTTTCGAGCGTGCCGAGGGCGGTACTTTGTTTCTTGACGAGCTGGCGACCGCACCACTTTTAGTTCAAGAAAAGCTATTACGCGTCATCGAATATGGTGAATATGAGCGAGTTGGCGGTCATACCGCTCTCAATGCGGATGTTCGACTTGTTTGTGCAACCAATGCCGACCTACCAAAATTGGCAGAGCAAGGTGATTTTCGTGCAGATTTGCTCGACAGGCTAGCCTTCGATGTCATTATGTTACCGCCTCTTCGCGAGCGCAAAGAAGACATTCTCTCTTTAGCAGAGCACTACGCGATGAAAATGTGTCGTGAACTGCAACTGGAATACTTTGTCGGTTTTACCCCAAAAGCGCAGCAGTCGCTTATTGAATATGAATGGCCCGGTAACGTCCGCGAACTAAAAAACGTGATTGAACGTGCGATTTACCAACATGGTCTGAATGCTCACCCAATTGATGAACTGGTTTTCAATCCTTTTGAAACGGTTTGGCACAGCGCGCTTGGCCATAGTGCAAAACAAGCAGAACAACAAGAAGAGGAAGCATCAAGCAACACCATCCAATTCCCTCTAGACTATAAACAATGGCAAGAGGAACAAGATATCCATTTACTCAATCGTGCATTGGAAGAAGCCAAGTTTAATCAACGTCAAGCAGCCGAGCTACTTGGCTTGAGCTATCACCAATTACGAGGGATGGTTAGAAAATATGGTTTGGTCGGACAAAGCTAACTTGACCGAGAGTACTCAATCAATACACGAGCTCGTGACTGCGCTCTAATTCGCATGCATTTATGGCATAACACCTTACAGTGTATGGATTTTATGTTTGGAGCGAGTTCACAAAGGTGATAAATTAGCGAGATCATTTTCGCTTGTTAGCTTTGAAAGAGTAAGATCAAACGAAACGAGCAAGATCCAATGAACATTTCATATTATGAATGCTTTTATAAGATTATCGCTGAGCCTTATTGGGATTAGCCTACTGACCGCTTGTGGCGATGAAATTGACCACAATGATATTCGCAAAGCTGGCTTTGTGTTTTGCGGACAAGGTAAGCCGACCACGTTTAACCCTCAGCTTATTGATAGCGGTATTACCGCAGAGGCTCTGAGCCCGCAGCTGTACGATACGCTGCTCACGCTCGATCCTAAATCACATCAGCCCGTGGCAAGCATCGCCGAGAGTTGGTCAGTAAATGAATCAGGGACGGAATACACGTTTAAGCTTAAACGTGGTGTTAAATTCCAAACCACACCTTGGTTCACACCCACTCGCTCATTGAATGCAAAAGATGTGGTATTTAGCTTCAAGCGAATCATCGATGTAGACCATCCTTTTCACCAAGTAGGTGGTGGTTTTTATCCATGGTTTGCAGGGTTAGATTTTCAAAACCTACTCCAAGACGTGGTTGCAATAGATGAGTATACGGTAAGGTTTACGTTATCTCAGCCAAACTTTTCTTTCTTGGCCAATATTGCCACCAGCCATGCGGTTATCTTGTCTGCGGAGTATGGACAGCAATTGGCAGCAAAAGATCATAAAGAAGAAATCGACCAACTTCCTATCGGTACCGGCCCTTATCAATTAAAAGAGTACCAAGTGAACGACTTGATTCGATTAGAGCGTCATTCAAATTACTGGAAGTCACCAGCAAAAATGGAACAAGTGGTGTTCGATATCTCTCACAGAGGGACGGGTACATTAGCTAAACTTTTAAGAAACGAGTGTGACGTACTCTCTTCACCTATTTCGAGCCAAATACCTGTCATTCAAGAAAATGACAACCTTGAGCTGACGGCTACACCAGCTAACAACGTTTCCTTTATTGCGATAAACACAGAAACCACCGCGCTGAGTGATGCTCGAGTTCGCCAAGCTCTTAACTTAGCGATCAACCGTCAAAATATTTTAGATTCGGTTTACTACGGAACTGGCTCCCAAGCTTATACCTTGCTACCACCTAATTCATGGGCTTATCAAAAAGACAGCGTAAAAATTCGTTATGACCGGAATTATGCATTGGCACTACTTCGAGATGCAGGCTACGAAGACGGCCTAGAATTGACCATGTGGGTACCACTTGAACCACGTGCTTTTAACCCAAGCCCTCGCAAGACCGCAGAGCTAATCCAAGCGAATTTTGCCGATATTGGGGTTAAATTAACGCTACTTACCGATGATAGGTTTGAACGTGTGGATTTGGAGAACATCAACGATATCGATTTACTTTTAACTGGTTGGATTGGTGATACCGGGGATCCTGACAACTTTTTCCGCCCTTTATTATCTTGCGAGTCTGACCGCGTTGGCCTTAACGTGTCCATGTGGTGTAACGATGACTTCGATTTCTTGCTCGATTTGGCTTTAGAAACTCAAGAACCGCGTTACCGTTTGAACCTATATCGCCAAGCACAGAACATTTTGAATCAAGAGTTCCCGGTTATTCCTCTGGCGCATGGCGTGCAGTTCCGTGTGCACGACAAATCGCTGACAGGCTTCAAATCAAGCCCTTTCAATGCCCAACCGTTTGATAGAGTTGAGAGAATTCACTGATGTTTTGGTATACCGTTCGACGCTTTAACCTATTTATCATCACTTTGATGATCCTTACATTAGTGGGTTTTTCTCTGCTGCGCCTTGACCCTCTCTCGCACTGGGCAAACGTTGATTTTTGGTCTGGCTGGCAAACTTACTTGATCAACCTTTCTCAACTCGATTTTGGCATAAGTAAAAACGGCAATGCGATTTACGACGAGCTCGCCGTTGTATTCCCAGCCACTTTGGAATTGTGTTTCTTTGCCTTTTTGGTGTCCCTTTTGATCGGCATTCCACTTGGAACCGTGGCTGGGATGAAGCAAGGTAAATGGCTCGATACCAGCATTTCATTCATGTCAATGTCTGGTTATTCCGCCCCAATCTTTTGGGTTGCTCTGTTACTTATCATGGTCTTTTCATTGGAATACCAACTCTTTCCCGTTGCGGGACGGTATGATTTACTTTACGAAATTGATCATGTAACCGGGTTTGCCATTATCGACGCATTCATGGCGAAAGGCGAATACCGCGCTCATGCACTGCAAAGCGTCATTGAGCATATGGTGCTGCCATGTTTGGTGCTCGCTTTGGCTCCAACCACCCAGGTTGTCGGACTAATGCGTTCCTCGGTAGCGGAAGTGATGAGCCAAAACTACATCCGTGCAGCGAGAATCAAAGGTCTTTCTAACCGCGAAATCGTAACTCAACATGTATTGCGGAATGCGATACCGCCTATCATTCCCAAAGTTGGTGTTCAACTTTCGAGTATGATTACCTTAGCTATCATCACGGAGTCTATTTTTAACTGGCCAGGTATTGGTCGTTGGCTTTTAGATGCGCTAGCAAGCCAAGACTATGCATCTATCCAAGCTGGCGTGATGGTACTTGCGACTTTGGTTCTTACCGCTAACATTCTCTCGGATTTGATTGGCGCGATGATTAACCCTTTAGTTCGAAAGGAATGGTATGCTAACAAATAACGTTTATCAGGAAGAGCGCATTCCAACACAGTTTGAGCGTTTTTGGCGAAGCTACCGCGCCAACGGACTAGCCATGTTTGGCTTGTGGTGCTTGGTGTTTATCGTCCTTATTACCATTTTTGCGCCCCTACTTGCACCATTTGACGCCCAAGCACAGTCAGGTGAGTTGCTTGTGCCGCCATCATGGGCCCCAGCAGGAACGGTTGATTACTTTTTGGGGACCGATGACTTAGGTAGAGATATTCTTTCGCGCCTGATTATGGGCTCTCAGCTAACATTTGGCGCTGCTGTCGCCATCACCGCAATTGCTGCCGTTGTAGGCTGTTTAATTGGCGTATTGGCAGGTATGACGAAAGGCTTACTGTCGAGTACTCTCAACCACTTGCTCGATACCGTCATGTCGATCCCGTCGCTCTTATTAGCAATCATTTTTGTGGCATTTCTCGGCTTTGGTGGGTTCAATATTTTACTCGCAATCTGCTTAGCTTTGATTCCGCGTTTTATTCGCTCTGTTTATATCGCAGTCCACACCGAAGTTGAAAAAGACTACATAATGGCAGCACGCCTTGATGGAGCTAATGATTTCTACTTACTGTGGAGTTCAATTCTTCCTAACATTCTGACGGTCATTGCCGCTGAAATCACACTCGCGCTGTCTGCTGCGATTTTAGATATTACGGCACTGGGTTTTCTTGGCCTAGGCGCACAGGCCCCAAGCACCGAGTGGGGAGCAATATTAGGTGACTCTGTCGAGCTTATTTATATTGCACCTTGGACAGTGACCCTACCCGGCCTGACCATCATGTTTACTGTTATTACCCTAAACTTAGTAGGTGAAGGTGTACGTCAAGCGCTTAATGCGGGGATCGAATAATGCCGTTGTTAGATATTCGACATTTGACCATTGAGATCGAAACACCTCAAGGGTTGGTCAAAGCCGTTGACCGAATGAGCCTAACTTTGAACGAAGGCGAAATTCGTGGTCTTGTAGGTGAGTCTGGTTCAGGGAAAAGCTTAGTTGCAAAAGCGATTGTCGGGGTAAGTAAAGATAACTGGCGCATCACCGCAGACCGTATGCGCCTTGGCAATATTGACTTGCTTCAGCTTACACCAAAAGAGCGTCGGCGCGTCATTGCTCGTGATATTGCGATGATTTTCCAAGAACCTTCAACTTGTCTTGACCCTTCAGAGGAAGTCGGGCGTCAATTGATTGAATCCATTCCATCTCGCGCATTTGAAGGGAAATGGTGGGAGCGATTTAAATGGCGTAAAAAACAGGCCATCGCGCTTTTGCATAAAGTGGGTATTAAAGATCACAAGCGTTTAATGGGTAGCTATCCTTATGAACTGACTGATGGTGAGTGTCAAAAAGTCATGATTGCCATGGCGATAGCGACCAAACCAAAGTTGCTGATCGCAGATGAGCCAACCAACGACTTAGACCCGATTACCCAATCGCAAATTTTGCGTCTGTTGAGCCGCATGAACCAACTTAATAACACAACCATTCTGCTTATCGGCCACGACTTAGCGACCATAACACAGTGGGCAGGACGTATTACGGTAATGTATTGTGGTCAGTCGGTGGAGTCTGCCGATACCAGTAAAATCATTGCGGCACCCAAGCACCCGTACACCGATGCCTTGCTTAAAGCGATGCCTGACTTTAATGATTGGGTACCACACAAGCAAAAACTCCAATCCCTACCGGGCTCGATTCCGCCATTGCAGCATCTACCTATCGGTTGTCGCCTCGGACCACGTTGCCCATATGCGCAGAAACAATGTGTAGAAATTCCACACACCAGACGAATTAAGAATCATAAATTTAACTGCCACTTTCCATTGAACACGGAGAAAAAGTCATGAGTGCGTTACTTGAAGTCGATAATTTATCGAAGCAATTTGTTACGCGCTCCCGTCTGTTCAAACGCCAGGTTAATGAGGCAGTAAAACCGGTAAGCTTTACTTTAGAGCCAGGGCAAACTATTGGTTTTATTGGTCAAAACGGGTCAGGAAAATCCACACTAGCTCGTATGCTTGCTGGCGTTGTTGAACCAAGCTCCGGAGAGATCCGTGTGAATGGCGAACGATTGGAGCACAAAGATTACGCGACACGCTGCAAGCTCATCCGCATGATTTTCCAAGATCCAAACACATCGTTAAACCCACGAATCCAGATTGGTCGTATTTTAGAAGGTCCGCTAAAGCGAAATACCAACATGCCGCCAGATGCGCGCATGCAGCGTGTAAAGAACACCCTGCTCCGCGTAGGATTGCTGCCTGAGCACGCCTATTTTTATCCACAAATGCTAGCTGCCGGTCAAAAACAGCGCGTGTGTTTGGCTCGTGCACTTATTCTTCAACCTTCCATCATTGTCGCTGATGAGGCGTTAAACGGTTTGGATATGGCAATGCGCTCGCAGATCATTAACTTATTCCTCGAGTTGCAAGAAGAGATGGGATTGTCATTTGTGTACGTGTCTCAGCATATTGGCATTGTTAAGCATATTACTGATAAAGTGATGGTGATGCATGAAGGTGAAGTGGTCGAGTTTGGCGAGACCAACCAAGTACTGACTCATCCCGAGCATCCTATTACTCAACGACTAGTCGAAAGCCACTTTTATAAAGCGCCAAGCCATCAAACAAAATAGCTTATCAAAGATGTAATCGTTCAAATGTAAAGAAGCCTGCTTTAACGCAGGCTTCTTTATTGCATGGGTACTAATCAAAGAACTAACGGCGGCTCGCTTGTTTGCGCAGTTCAAAATCAAACTCGTCAGGAAACAATACGACCCCTTCTTCATTTTGATTTGGGAATACAACAATCGATAGCTCGTCATCCTCTAGACCAGAGGTCCAACGGCTGTGCCACTTGTTTAAAGAGATCGCCTCAGGCTCGCAATCTTCCCAATCACCATTCGCCCATTGCAAAGCGAACTCTTCGTTTGGCCATACTGGTACACAATCATCATCTTCTGTATTTAACATGACACAGCCATGTTCGTCTTTCAGAATCCAAACCTTACGATTCGCCACAATCTCTTTTACGCAGTACTTTAAACGTTGCTCTTCGTTGTAGCGATTAATGGTATCCATCTGCTCTTGGGTCAGTTGCTCAGACATATTCGTCTCCTATTTCCCATAGAAAAATGCCCGCAGCTAGGCGGGCATTTAAAGTATATGCTAGAAAATTAAGCTAGCTCAGTTTGAAGCCAAGGCCAACCTTGCTTCTTACGGCTTAGCGTGTTTTCCATCATTAGCATGCCGTCTTTTTCGTGCTTAACAAGCTTCTCAGCCCACTCACCTTTGTATAGAAGACGAGTTTGAGCAGTCGTGATGTCTGTTAGCATTACAGCAGCGAACGCTAGGTTATCTTTCTCACAACGAGATTCTAGGTCTGCTTCTAGTGCTTCGATCATACCGTCAACTTGCTCAAGAGTTGCAAGTTCAACCTGACCAACCACTACGTCACGACCGTTGAATGGGTAACCTTTAAGGTCTTTCTCAACAAGCTCAGCCGCTGATAGACCTTCGATGTTTGTTTTAGCAATTAGAAGATCTTTAGTGAACGCGTCAACATCTTGTACGTCTGCGATTGCCGCTAATTCAGCAACGGCATCTTTGTCTTTTTGTGTACAAGTTGGAGAAGCAAAACCTACTGTGTCAGATAGAATTGCTGACATCATTAGCTTAGCAATTTGTGGAGTAATCGCGTGACCTTCAATCTTGAACATGTTGAATAGAACAGTGTTGGTACAACCAACAGGCCAGATCCATGCTTCCATTGGGTTTACTGTCATCACGTCACCTAGACGGTGGTGGTCAACAATACCCGCAATTTCAGCTTCTGCGATATCGTCTGGTGCTTGTGCTAGATCTGAGTAATCTACTAGCCAAACGGTCTCACCCGCAACTGATGTGCGAAGCTCAGGAACTTCAGCGCCAGCAACTTCTAGGATGTGCTGAGTTTCACGGTTGATTTCGCCTTGGCGAATTGGCATAGCTTCAACGCCACGCGCTTTTAGAAGTTCAGTTGCAACGAGTGCACTACAAATACTGTCACTGTCTGGGTTCTTATGACCTACAACTAGAATCATGTTTCTTCCTATTCAAGTCAATTTTATACGCCGCCTAATACAGTTAATTAGGGCGTGTTTGCTCACAAAGGCCGATACTTTACCTGATTTCAGAGAGTTTGACACGAAGAAAAGTTCACAATGCTATTGCGAATAAATCTCATTTACATATAATGATAATTATTCCTATTTGCATTTGAGTAAACGATGAACGCGACCCAATTATTACACTCTGCACAACAGTTGTTTCAGCCTACTCAGTTTCGTTTAGCTTATAAGCGATTGCTGATCCCTATCGTCATGCTCATTTTGCTAGGCAATGAAAATACACGTGACGTAGCCGTACAGACGCTATCCGACTCATTCTGGGCAGTGTCATGCTATGTTGCTGCCACATTGGCTATTTATCATTATCTTTCAAACTTTATGTCGAAAACCAATCGAATTACCGAGCTATATCATCGCTCGCGTAATCATCAGGTTTTCTTTGCTTCTTTATTGGGTGCTTTGCCTGGCTGTGGTGGCGCTATTGTTGTGACAACGCAATTTATTAGTGGCCGAGTGGGATTTGGTGCGATTGTCGCGGTACTTACTTCAACAATGGGTGACGCTGCCTTTTTACTTCTTGCCGCCAAACCAAGTGTTGGATTAGGCGTGGTTGGATTAGGCATTATCGTGGGTACTCTTTCAGGGTTAGTCGTTAATGCTTTTCATGCTGATAACTTTCTGCGACCAGAACCAAAAGAAGCACCTCAGACACATGCTTGTTGCCAACACCAGACAGACCGACACACGCCTCTTGAACAACGTGCAATCAATCTACAAGGCGCATTTTGGAAATGGCTTATTGTGCCTGCTAGTGTCGTTGCTGTGTTAATGTCTTTCCAAATAGATATTAATCAGTTGCTATCTTTGAAAGCCAACACCATTGAATGGCTGGGCGCTATCTTCGCGGTGATCACAATGTCGTTGTGGGCTATGACAAAAGAGCTCGGCGATTATCAGTCAACGGTCTCTGAAGATGAAAAAATTGTGGACTCGCATCCAATTCAAAAAGCGGCTCAAGACACAAACTTCGTCAGTGCTTGGGTGATCGTCGCTTTTCTGGCGTTTGAACTGACGACCTATTTTTCTGGAATCGACCTCGTAGAAACCTTTTCTCATTGGGGGATATGGATGCCATTAGCTGGCTTAGCCATTGGTATGCTACCTGGTTGTGGTCCGCAAATTTTAGTCACTAGCCTGTACATCTCTGGTGCAGCGCCACTTTCGGCGCAATTGGCAAATGCGATTTCTAACGATGGTGACGCCCTATTCCCCGCCATTGCTATGGCACCGAAAGCTGCTTTGGTCGCGACTATTTATTCGTCCATTCCTGCGTTTATTGTTGGATACGGGTATTACTTTTTATTCGAGTTCTAACGCCCAGAGCATCAAAACGAGAAAGGAGCCGCAATAGGCTCCTTTCTTGATCTTGGTATTAGGCGATTTACTTCACGTTATGCTGTAACGATCGCTTTCGCATTGAGCCCTTTATCCACGCTCACCATTAACAACTGGCAAGGTTCTTGGTTTAGCTTTTCCCCTGTCCAGTAATCATACCAGTCCACCGGTTGATCAGACGTCAGCGTAAATTCCATCGCTCCGTAACTCGCATAATTAAACAAACAATGGAGGTCATTCTTCGTCGTTAGTTTTAAAAACGCGTGATTTAAACTCAAAGCGGTAAACTTTGCAGATTGCTGGTTACGTTGTTGACGTAACATGAGCTTAGCCAGTGTCTTCTTAGCAAACGGCGTAATCTCAGGGAGTGGGTCGCCAGACAGCAGCAAACCACCACTCGCTAATAACACCGTGCGATGAAATTCATACTCTTCTCTGGATGCAGATTGATTAGCTAATGAAGTGAATGTCGCGCAATCCGGGTCAATTTGCCACAGTTTTCGGTGCTGCCAACTACGGTAAAAGGTTTCTCTGGCTATCTGCTCGAATCGACGACTATGACGCTCTACATCGTCAGAAACACGCATTGCATCCACAAGCCCCAGAGATGGCCACATTGGCGCGTTGCAACCTAAAAGCCACGCATCACCAGCGCCTTTGGCAATCGCTTCCATTCCTAAGCGATACGCCTCAACGCCTGTAATACCAGATTGTTTACGAACACCTTTTAAGGTGCCCCAATAGTTCGCGTCTAGCTTGAACAACTCAACGCCCCACTCTTGTCTCATGACAGAGACCACATTCGTCAGATGGTCTTGCACTTCTGGATTTGAGGTATCGAGTATGTACCAAGGTGTGCAGCGCCAACCACCGTATGTGACATCTTCTGCTTTAAGTAAGCTTCCATCTTTGTGGCGAACAAACCAATCTGGATGCTGTTTGAAGATCTCCGACTCAGGCTGAGCAATAAAGGGCGCCATCCAAATCGCCGGCTTTTTGCCTTTTGCACGGATACTATGAATGAGCTCTTTTACGCCACCAGAAAACTTATCTGATGGGGTTAACCAATCGCCCATAAAGGCTTGATAGCCATCATCCAGAAGTACCCACTCCAGGTCTTCGAGCTTATCTTGCATGCAATCAACGTTCTGCATGATGTTTTGCTCTGTCACGTCTGCGTAGTACGCGTACCACGAACACCAACCAACAGGCGCATCTTGTGTCACACCTTGGCGAACAGGATGATGCTTTGCAATCATCTCGCCATAGGTTTGATAAAGCTCGGACAGCGATTGACCACAGAGTACCGCCACGGATTCAAGTTGATTACTTTCCCAATCCGCCACTTGAGTCAACTCACCATCAATTGCGGCTGATAAAACCCAATGCCCATCACGCAGTACAACATCAAAATAGCCAGCAAAGCGATGACATGATGTGAAGCCATACAATGTGTAGCCAGCCGAGCCTTCCACCACTAAATAGTTGTAATAACGCTTAGGGGCATCTTTAGGGTAGATTCGATAAGAAGGATTATTGTCTGGGCAGCGACCAATATCAACGGGGTGATTGATCGTTCCCGCCGTTTGCGCCAACATTTGAAAACCATCCCCAATTACGTTGGCCTCGTGCTCGTACAAAAACGGCATTTCGAGCAACACTTCACGGTCGGTAAAGGTTTTATTGTGAATACCAGCAAAAGAAAAATGTAATTGATTACCCTCGACTTCAACTTGGAAGTCATTGTTATTCACAGTGATCTCAGTGTGATTTGCTAATTGAATGCTCTGAGCCATAATGGGTCTACTCACTTAATTATTATTGTTTAGCTTGGCGCATTATCTCCTGCTTGTCTCACCCAATTCGTTACCATCATCACGAATACCAGTCTCGTTTAATGTTATGAAGTTACTATTGAGACAACGCTCACTGAAATTTTGATAAAAAAATACCAGCCCTGAGGCTGGTATTTCGATTTATGCAAACTGCACTAATTAAGCAACTTCGATCGGACCACCAAATGAAGTGACTGGCGGCACTTTACCTGTGAACTTCTCGAAGTCTACGATACATGTGTTCGCAGAAGTCGCCTGTGCTAGCTCAGAAGAACCGATGTCTTGCGTTAGCGTGTTAGGATCACCGTAGGTACAGATTGCGCCTTCTTTCTCGTTTAGAGGACCGTACCATGCACCTTCTTCGATACGAATAACGCCACGTGGGTAGCTGTCAGTCAAAACAGCACCAGCTAATAGCTGACCACGACCGTTGAATACGCGTACCAAGTCACCGTCTTTGATGCCTTTTGCTTTTGCATCGATTGGGTTGATGTAAACAGGCTCACGACCTTGCACCGCGTATGTCGCGCGGAACTCTTCAGACTCACACATTTGAGAGTGCAGACGCTTGTCTGGGTGACAAGACTGCAACCAGAATGGGTATTTGTCTGAACCAGGGCCACCGTGTGAACGCTCTGATTTTTCGAACCACATTGGGTGCTCTTGACAGTGTTCGTAACCGTAACGGCCGATCTTACGTGATGTAATCTCGATGAAGCCAGACGGTGTACCTAGAGGGTTAAGCTCAGGGTCTTTACGGAAGTCCGCGTGACGAACCCAAGGTTTACCTTCACCGAAGTCTAGTACGCTCTTCTCCCAGAACTCATTGAATTCTGGCATTTCGAACTTACCTTCGTTCGCTTTCTTACAATCGTTGTATAGGCTTTCGATCCACTCCATCTCGCTCATACCACGAGTGTATTCTTCGCGGCGACCAAAACGCTGAGTGAGTTCACTCATGATTTGGAAGTCAGGCTTAGATTGGAACAATGGATCAACTAGGCGATGCATCGCGATCAGACCTTTGTTCGAGTATGAACCGTACACGTCGATGTCGTTACGTTCCCATTGCGTACACGCCGGTAGAACGATGTCAGAGAAACGACATGTTGCAGTCCAAGCAAACTCGATCGTTACAACCGTTTGAAGTTTGCGGAACGCTTTCTTCATGCGGTTACGATCTTGATGGTGGTGCCATGGGTTACAACCCGAGATAACCATCATCTTGAAGTCTGGCAGTTTCACTTTACCGCCGTTGTAGTTGATCTCTTTGCCAGGTTCTAGCAGACAGTCGATCCAACGTGCAACTGGGATAGTACGACTGTAACCGTTAAAGTCGTTGTTGTCCCACTTCGGTTTCATACCTTGGTCAAGGTTACGAGGGAAACCACCAGGGCCCGCGAAACCAGTAGAAGGCACACCGATACTTGAGTAATGGTGACCGTAAGAGATACCACCGCCAGGTAGACCGATTTGACCAACCATTGCAGCAACCACAGCCGCTGCCCAGTATGGCTGCTCACCGTGCTCTTGACGCTGGATACACCAACCCATCAGGATCTGTGTACGACCGCTGACTAGCATGCGTGCGAATTCACGGATCTTGTCCGCTTTCACGCCACAAATCGCTGCTGCCCATTCAGGCGTCTTCTCTACTTTGTCTTTTGTCTTACCTTGAACGTATTGAATGAACTCTTCAAAGCCTAGACAGTAAGTATCAATGAATTTCTTATCGTACAGGTTTTCGTTGTACAACACGTGTGCCACAGCGAGCATGAACGCTACGTCTGTCAGCGGGTTGATGTACAAGTGATCGTTCTCTAAGTAGCGCTGAGTTTTGTTCTTCACTGGGTCTACAGATAGAACGTTGATCTCACCTTTCGCCACTTTTTCTTTTAGTTGTGCAAGGTACTTAAACGACTCATGCGTTTCACAGTTCCAACCTACTTGAAGGTTTTTCACTGGGTCGTTAGCCCAAAGAACGATGTTGTCAGAGTTTTCTAGGATCTCAGACCAAGACGTACCTTGTGCGTACACTTCGGTTGAACCTAGCACGTACGGCATAATGGTTTGACCTGCACCCGTCGAGTAGTCACCTACTTTAGTGATGAAGTTGCCATGCATACCTACTGCACGTTGCATGTGCGCAGTACAGTTGTTGAATGAACCCGTTTGGTTCCAACCTGTTTGACCTGCATGCAGCGCCCATGGGCCGTAGTCTTTTTGAATACGTTCTAGTTCGCGATAAAACAAATCTAGCGCTTCATCCCAAGTTACTCGGATGAAACGGTTGTTACCGCGAGTATCTGCGCTGTATTTGTGTTTCTTCAACCAATCTAGACGAACCATTGGGTAACGAACACGTGAAGGGCTGTAGATAATACCCTTAATGCCGTTCAACATTTCTGTTGGGTTTTTGTCTAGCTCTAGCGGCTTGATCTCTTGAACTTTACCCGCGTAGATGTGGGCGCGGAACGCGCCCCAGTGAGAACCGGTTACTTTCCAAGTACCTGTCGTCTCAACGGCATTTGCAGAGGCGGACGCCAATAAGCTAGGACCAATTACTGACGCTGCACTTGTGGTTGCTACACCTTTAAGAAAACTTCTTCGTGTAATAGCCATTTAAAATTACTCCAATCCGACGCTTATTAGTGGTGACCTTCAGCATAATCTGAAGAGTGTTTCTGTAGATACTTCAAGATCAGTGCTTCACTGTCTGTATCTAGGTTAACGAACGCCAACATACCGTCGAACATACCTGGCCAGGTGTTCGCGTCGAAGTGCGCTTCCGCAGGTTGAGTGTGACATACAGAACAATTGGTCTTGTAGGCTTCACGAGATTTTTCCCAAACAGGATTGATGTCGTTCAGCATAGACTCTTTCTTAATCCATACTTTCGCCGCTACTTTTTCCCAAGGAAGGCCTGTTAGCTCATCCACTTTTTTCTCACCAGTCGTCACAATGTTGCTGTCTGTTGCTGCTTCTTTCATCAGAGACGCAGTCGCAATGTTCTTACCGAAGTCTTCTTGAATTACACGACCAAAACCTTTTGCTTTGCGCCAACCGTCAATTTCGATCTCAACAAACTCGCCTTTGTCTTCAAGAACTTTAACGGTCGATGCAGGATTAAGAAGACCAGCTTCTTTACTGCCTTGCGCATCAAAGTAAATTGGTAGGTGACGAACGCTCACGAGTTGCTGACCAACGCCGTAATCCGTGTTAGAAGTCATACCCTCTAGATCACCCACGATACCGCCAATGCTGTCCATGCCTGCTGGTAGGTTGTGCGCAATACCCTTGTGACAGTCAACACAGCTTTGATCTTTCTCAGCGGCTTGCTTCATTTGGATACGAGCCGTAGGAGACATTTGCTCGAAATCCATCGATTCGTAGTTGTGACAGTTTTTACACTCCAGAGATTTGTTTGCCGAGAAACGATCCCATTCGTGTTTAGCAAGTTCGATACGACGCTCTTCGAACACACCCGGTTCGTCGTAGTTGCCAAATACTTGTGCAAATACTTCTTTAGAAGCTTGCATCTTACGAGCGATCTTATCTGTCCAGTTATGTGGAACGTGACAATCAGGACAGGTAGCACGAACACCAGAGTGGTTTTTCCAGTGCACCGTTTCTTGTAGCTCAACGTACACGTTGTCACGCATTGTGTGACAACTAATACAGAATTCTTCTGTGTTGGTTGCTTCTAGAGCGGTGTTAAAGCCACCCCAAAAGATAACACCAGCAATAAAGCCGCCCATAGTCAGCACACCTAGGCTGATATGTACAGCTGGGCGCGTCATGGTACGCCACAGTTTAATGATTAATGATTTCATTATTTGCTCTCTTAAAATCTTTTCAAAAGTGTGGTTATGAGCTCACTGGCTTACATGCCGTGCGCGCCTGGAGGCCCAAAGAAGAAGACTTGCAACATCCAAACGATGAACCCGTAGCCGCCAACAAAGGCCACACTCAGAATTGGGAAGAGAACAACTGCAATGAAGAGGAACGACTTCCACTCCAGGGAGCGTTTTTCACCACTCTCAATTTTATTAACATCACTCATACATTTGCCTATTTTGTATCTAGTGTTATTGAAAAGCCCGCGTAACCAAGCTTAAGTTTTTTACAATCTCTAATGGAAAATGTTAGACCATACTAATAGTAGGGTTCAATCAAATAAGCGACCTCAGACCTTGTAATTCAACACTTTTTTGAGCTCATCCAGAGATATGATGGATTGATGTTATTTATTAAAAAACATGAACAGATGTGACAAAATAAGTCTTTTAAGGAGTTGTTAAATAACCAACATTTAAGAAACATCGATCACATTTAAATCGTAATTACCATGCCATAAATCGACTTAAAAACTCCGAAAAAGATAACCGTTTGTAAACAAAATGCTGCGTATTAATGTCTAAAATAGCACTCAAGGTTTACTTTAAGAACAGCAAAAAGTGCACATAGTGGTTCATATAAAGGGGAGGCTTAGATACAATTATTCGCGTATTTTCAAGGAGCGATTATGGATAACGTGGTGGATATAAGCTGGGTCAAACTGGCACTGTTTGGTTTGATTTTATTGGTCCCCTTCTTTATCAATGCCCGCTACAAATTAGGGATAGCAAAAGACACCATAATCAGTGTTATCCGAATGACACTTCAGCTCATATTGATTGGCGTGTATTTAGAATATCTTTTTCAATTAAACAGCTTACTTGTCAATATACTTTGGCTTGCCATCATGCTACTGATTGGTGCCAGCTCAATTGCGGGAAAAGCTCACTTACCTAAAAAGCCACTTATGCTTCCGCTACTAACGGGCCTTACCTGTGGTCTAATACCACTTCTGATAGCAATTACAGCAGGCCTAGTGCAACCATCCCCTATTTACAATGCGCAGTACATGATCCCACTTGCTGGTATGTTATTGGGTAACAGCTTGAGTAGTAATATCATCGCTCTTCAGAATTTGTTTACGGCTTTTGAGCAGAGACAAGCAGAATATGAGGCTGCAATCTCACTTGGAGCCTCTCCTCGCTACGCATCCTTCCCCTTCATTCAAGAGGCTCTTAGAAAGTCCCTTGCCCCGACTTTAGCTTCTATGGCCACTACAGGACTGGTTACCTTACCGGGTATGATGACCGGTCAAATTCTAGGTGGCGCGAGCCCGATGGTTGCGATTAAATACCAGTTAGTAATTATGCTGGCTATTTTCGTCATGTTGAGTGCCTCCGTAACCATAACGTTAGAAATGACATTGCGCTGGGTACAAACCAAAGAAGGCCGAATCAAGATAAAAATCGAGCAACCCGAATCGACCAAAACTCACGGTTAGTTGGCGCTTGTGGGTAAAGCCCGTTAAACAACTTATGGTGCCAAGTCGAACGTACTTATAACTGAATAACTCAACTATTCTTCGAGCACTCATCAAGACGCTTTCAGATGAAAAGTCAGGCAGAATTCTTTTTGATATAAGCCTCTAATTTTATGAAATTTTCTTTGCAAGTTTAGATACGCACGACCTTTGATACAGGTTATCCACAGAAAATGTGGATAAGCCCCCAAAACACATACGCAACCAGAAACATAGCAACATAAGTGATCAATCGAATCGTCATGCATTGATCACGTGACTGACATGTTCTAATTTTATAGTAAAGGCAGTGACCACAAACTTGGAGAGACGTACATGGATGTCTTAATGATCAAAGAAAATTACGATGAACTCCTGTCCGATGCACCTCTGGATTGGCTAGTTCAAGAACCAAAGGAAGTAACTTCTCATTGGCTCCCAACCGATTTTGGCATCAACGAAGAGTTGATTTAGCATGACTCGACTTATTTGACATTTGCAGAGACAAATAAAAAGAAAGGCGAACCATCTGGTTCGCCTTTCTTGTGATCTTCTAAACTTATCGCAAATGGTTATCTTCATCGCGTAGATAAATCATCCAATACCACATGCCAACAAATACGCCACCACCAATAATGTTTCCTATCGTAACAGGAATTAGGTTGTTTACGATGAACCCCATCATGTTTAAGTCCGCGTAGTTTGCAATATCTGCCCCTGTCATTTGCCAAAACGCTTCTGGCGCAAAGTACTTAATACCAATCGCCATAGGTACTTGGAACATGTTCGCAATACAGTGCTCAAAACCTGCCGACACGAACATAGCCACAGGCAAAATCATGACCGCTATTTTATCTGTCAATGTTCGCCCACTAAACGTCATCCAAACTGCAATACAAACTAATACGTTACACATAATGCCAAGCGCAACAGCAGCAAAGAAACCATGATGTAATTTGTGTTGGGAGATCGCCATCGCGTTAAGACCAACTTGGCCATGATCAAACATATATTGCTTGGTAACTAGCATACAGGCCACGAGCAAAATGGCCCCAACCATATTGCCAAAGTAAACCACCAACCAGTTTTTGATAAGTGCTTGCCAAGAGATTTTTCCACTCGCACGCGCAACTAGTGTTAGCACAGAGCTAGTGAAAAGCTCGCCGCCAGTAACCACCACCAAAATCAAACCAAGGCTAAATGCCAGACCACCAATGAGTCGTGTAATGCCCCAAGGCAGCTCGCCTGCGCCTGTCGTTACTGTGGTATAGAAGATGAAAGCAATACCAATATGAAGCCCCGCAGAAATGGCGAGCAGAAAAGATTTGATTGGAGCTTTCGTTGCTTTGCCTACCCCCACTTCAGCCGCGCGTTCCGCAGCTTGTGGCGGTAATAGTGAGTCAAACTGATTAAAGTTCATTCTGGTGTAACATTTAGAAACATTTAAAGAGGCGCGGATAATCGCTCTATTTCCCTATTTTTTCAAGTGCTATTTGGCGTGTTTACTAAAATCGTTGTTATTGGGAGATCAAGCAATAAATAGCGCCTATCATTCGCTACCGTAAGTATCATTGATACTTAACAAGTATTCGGCCTTTCGAACAAAGATCCTGCGTTATATCAGCCTGATAGCGCCATACTTAACACTTCTTGTCGTTGAATGTTGCCCAACGCTACTTTTCAGACTAGCTTGGTAAAAAAAGCGCAAAGGAATCATTTATGAAATATTCAGCTGAACATATCGCCGAATTGAATCTACTTCTTCAGTTCGACCTAAGTAGTGCTGCAACTGGTATTAAAGTTCATACAGACGCGTCAGAAGAAATGCAGGCAGCCGTTGCTCGTCTATATAAGAAGCAACTTTGTACACAGCCTGACGGTGGTTATCTAACAGACGAAGGCATTGAAGTTGCAGAACATGCAGATAAGATTTTAAGAGTTTTGTCTGTGTAATTTGAACAAAAAACGCCACCGAACTCGGTGGCGTTTTTTAGTCCTATATTTTTCCTGTCGATGCCTGCGGCAATAATCGCTTTTTCATTTTGCTAAATGGTTGAACCTTGTCATACAACCAGTTAAAACCAGTAGCATAAAATAGGAAGAAAACGAGGAAGCCGGCTTCCAGCATCAGAGCTTGAAGAAGCGTAATTTCTAAGAACCAGGCAATCACAGGTAGAGAGATAAAGATCAATCCTCCCTCGAAACCAACAGTGTGTCCAAGCCGCATCGCTAAACTTCGCTCAGCTCGATTGCCACCAAACCACTTATCAAAGTACAAGTTGTAGATGTAGTTCCATATCACGGTATACATGCTCAACCCGACCCCAACCAACGCAAGATCACTAGAGCCCTTTCCAGTGATCAATGAAGCCGCTGGTACAATAATCGCGAGTGCGATTAACTCAAAAAGTACTGCATGAAAAATTCGTTCGTTACGAGTCATATTTCTCTGTCCAAATAGTTCTACTCAATGCTTAGAATTTTATCTATTATTTAGATAACCAAAAGTTAGATACCATCGGTTTAAGCGATATGTTTACCATCGAACAACTGCAAGCTTTTATTGCTACATCAGAAGCAGGATCATTTTCAGGAGCAGCTAGAAAACTGGGGCGAGCTCAATCTGTAGTGAGCCAGCACATCATGAATATGGAGATCGACTGTGGCGTTGAGCTTTTTGATCGATCAGGCAGGTACCCTAAATTAACTGAGAATGGCCTCGCGCTCGTACCTTATGCACAAGCAACAATCAGCCAACTCGACCGCCTAAACAATAGGGCATCGCAGCTCTTTTCCACGCCAACGAACAAATTAGTCTTAGCTATTGATGAAGGGATTCCTCTGACTCGCTTGCCGGATGTGCTAAAGAAGTTAGAGCAACGCTTTCCACACTTACAAGTTGAATGCTTAACGGCATCAAGCCCTGATATCATTGAATTGGTTAAGTCGGAACGCGCCACGACTGGGATTATTTTGAGTGATTTACAAATGCCAAGGCACATCGATTTCACCAATCTTGGCAATATTGCATTTGATGTCTATGTCTCTTCAACACATCCTTTAGCAAAGCAGCAAATCACTCACATTGATCAACTAAAACAACATCGTCAATTGGTCATACGATCCAAAAGTGCAGAGCCATGTGGTCTCAATCAAGCATTTAGCCCAGATATCTGGTACGCTGATAACTACTATATTTTGTTGGAATTGGCGAATAAAGGGTTTGGTTGGTGCTTTCTACCACAGCATTTAGTCGCGTATTCACCTAATACATTAAAAAAAGTTGGGGATGATTTCACAAAACTGGCTTGGCAAGTCAATGTTGACCTTATTCAGCACCAGAAATGGCATTCAGATCCCCTCCATCAACAAGCCAAAGCAGAACTGCTCAACCTATTCGGGCAGACATAAGTAAGTAGGAAGACCCAAATGGCAAATACATTGATCGTAGGTGCAGGCTGGCTCGGAACTCCGCTAGCAGAAACATTGATGAAAGATGGACACTATGTTGTTGTCACTCGTCGTAGCCAAACTCGATTAAAAGAGTTACCCACCTCATTAACTCACTCCGCATTGTTCGATTTCAATCAATTGAACGCCACAGCACGGCTAGATGAGCTGCTCAAACAGCATCAAATTACGCACGTTATCGGTGCTTTTCCTCCAGGATTTCGTAAAGGACGCGGTCAAGAATATGCACAGCAATGGCAAATACTTGCCAACGCAGCTAAGCAAAACAACGTTGAAAAACTTCTCATGATCAGCTCTACAACGGTTTACCCTAACCTTGCTTCCGATATGGAAGAAGCTGACGCGTCAATCTCTTTAGCAGCCGAAAGCCCTTATTTCTCTGACAATGCACGTATTATGCTTCAAGCAGAGCAGCATGTTATCGACTCGAATATTAGCTTTGTTATTCTACGTTGTAGCGGATTAATCGGGCCAGATAGACACCCATCTCGCTTTGCAGCAAGGCTTCAACAAGTTAGTCGTAAAGCACCAGCTAATATGCTTCATCAAGATGATGCTGTCTCGGCTGCGAAATTTGCCTTAGGCAATTTAAGCAACCAAGTCATTAATGTTACGACACCTCATACTGTCAGCAAGGCTGAGTTCTACCAAGCTGCCATAAACAAAATCGGAAGTGAGATACCTCTTCCACCCGTCACAGAGCAAGCTGACAAGCGTATTCTTGCTGACAAACTACTCTCACTTGGTTATCGATTTCACTTCAATTCAACTTTGGATGCGCTATGAGACTCTATAGACATATAGAAACGCTTTGGGATTACATGCAACTTAAACATGAACTGAAGCCTGCGGACTGTTTGTTTGTGATGTGCAGTAATGATGTGCGTGTAGCGGAGCACGCTGCCAAGCTCTACCACCAAAAGTTGGCACCTTTGATTGTATTTTCAGGGGGTGAAGGTCGCTTCACAGATGGACTGTTTGAAAAAAGCGAAGCAGAAACCTTTGCCGAGATTGCAAAGTTGTCGGGCGTTCCAAGCAAAGCAATTTTGCTCGAGACTAAATCCACAAACAGCGGAGAAAACGTCCGCTTTACTGAGCAACGATTAAAAGAGGAAGGAAAACAATGTTCCTCGTTTATTCTGGTACAAAAACCGTTTATGGAGCGTAGAGCAATCGCGACATTTGAAAAACAGTGGCAGTCACCCTACACTCAGCTCCAAGTAAGCTCTGCGGCTCTTCCATTTTTTGAATACATTAATGAAGACATGCCATTAATGATGGTGCTAGAAGCACTAATGGAAGATTTCTCTCGCGTAAAAAGCTATCCAGAGAAAGGATTTCAAACCGAGCAGAACATCCCTCAGCAAGTCGAATCTTCTTACCAGGTTTTACTCGAGCGGTTTGGTTTTGACTTAGTCTAACTTTTTCTAACCGACAACAAAAAGCCACCAAGTTCGGTGGCTTTTATGTATCAATACGGCTTATTTACCGAGCGCTTCTTTGTAATGTTGGCGGCATACGGAGACATACTTATCGTTACCGCCGATCGCAACTTGATCGCCTTCTTTAATTGCCACGCCGTGTTCATCGGTACGAATAACCATATTCGCTTTGCGGCCGCAATGGCAGATTGTTTTGAGCTCAACCAGCTTGTCCGCCCAAGATAATAGATACTTACTGCCTTCAAAAAGTTCGCCTAGAAAATCGGTGCGAAGGCCGTAACACAATACTGGAATATGCAACTTATCAACGACTTCAGTAAGTTGATAAACTTGTTCTTTCGACAAGAACTGACACTCATCAACAAGAATACAGTGACGTTTTTCAACCTCATTCAGAGCTGCGATCTCCTGATACAAATTGGTATCCTGACGAAATAAATGTGCGTCAGATTGAAGACCAATACGAGAGCTCACTTTACCGACACCAAAACGATCATCTAGCGCAGCCGTAAAAATAACTGGCGTCATGCCGCGTTCTTGATAGTTGAAAGAGGATTGAAGAAGCGTTGTTGATTTACCCGCATTCATTGCTGAGTAATAGAAATACATCTGAGCCACAGAGCATTACCTAAAGTTAAAGTTTTAATTTATGGAAATGGAAAATAAAAGGGCTGAATTATCAGCCCCTTAAAAATGAAAATTCAATTACTTACGACGCCACGTTGTGCCTTCTGGACCATCTTCCAGAACAATGCCCATTTCGGTCAGCTTGTCACGAGCCATATCTGCATTCGCCCAATCTTTCGCAGCACGAGAGTCGTTACGCAGCTTGATCAGAGCTTCGATTTCAGCCACTTCATCATCGTTACCCGCATCACCTTTTAGGAAGGCTTCAGGATCTTGGTGAAGAATACCGATCACGTCAGCTAGTTCACGCATTAGCGCACCGAGTTCGCTCGCTTTCTCTAGATTTTCTGTCTTCAGGCGGTTAACTTCGCGCGCCATGTCGAACAGAACTGAGTACGCTTCTGGTGTGTTGAAGTCATCGTTCATCGCTGCAGTGAAGCGAGATACGTATTCTTCACCACCAGCAGGCGCCGCGTTTAGGTCTAAACCACGTAGAGATGTGTACAGGCGCTCAAGCGAAGCACGTGCTTGGTTTAGGTTATCTTCGCTGTAGTTTAACTGGCTACGGTAGTGACCAGACATTAGGAAGTAACGCACTGTTTCAGCATCGTAGTGACCAAGAACGTCACGGATAGTAAAGAAGTTACCTAGAGATTTAGACATCTTCTCACGGTCTACCATTACCATGCCGCTGTGCATCCATGTGTTCACGTATTGTGTATCGTGTGCACAGCATGATTGCGCGATTTCATTTTCATGGTGTGGGAACTGAAGGTCAGAACCGCCGCCGTGAATGTCGAAGTGGTTACCTAGGATTGAAGAGTTCATTGCTGAACACTCAATGTGCCAACCTGGACGACCAGGACCCCATGGTGACTCCCACGTTGGTTCACCCGGCTTAGACATCTTCCAAAGTACAAAGTCTAGAGGGCTGCGTTTTGCTGTTTCGATATCAACGCGCGCGCCAGCTTGAAGCTGATCAAGGTCTTGCTTAGAAAGCTTGCCGTATTCGTTGAACTTACCCACTTCAAACATTACGTCACCGTTATCTGCAACGTATGCAAAACCGCGCTCGATTAGCTTCTCAACCAATTCGATGATTTCAGCAATAAACTGTGTCGCACGAGGTTCAACGTCCGGGCGTTTCATGTTCAGCGCATCAAAATCAGCGTGCATTTCACCAATCAAACGCTCAGTCAATGAATCGCAAGACTCACCATTTTCTGCGGCACGTTTGATGATCTTATCGTCGATATCTGTGATGTTACGTACAAACGTCAGATCGTAGCCCAAGTAGCGAAGGTAACGTGATACAACGTCAAAAGAGACGAAAGTACGACCGTGACCAATGTGACAGAGATCGTAGATGGTAACTCCACAGACATACATACCGACTTTGCCAGCTGTAATTGGTTTGAATTCCTCTTTCTGTCTTGTGAGTGTGTTATATATCTTTAACATGATCTCTATCTATGATTGTGAATGAATAAAAGAAGATGAGTATATCAACTCCAACCTAGTTAGGTAATAGCAATTAACCGATAAAACGATAATCGGCTAAACTTCAAGCACAAAACGAAGAATTTCCTCTTCCTGAGTTTTTAAAGCACTAGAACTTAGGCTAGAATCTCGGGCTCAACACAACACAGTAAAGGAAAGTAGCATGATCACCCTTCACACTAATTTTGGTGACATCAAGATTCAACTAAACGAAGAGAAAGCGCCAGAGACAAGCGCAAACTTCCTTCAGTACTGCCGCGACGGTTTCTACGACAACACGCTTTTCCACCGTGTTATTGACGGCTTCATGATCCAAGGTGGTGGTATGGAGTCTGGTCTACGTGAAAAAGCGACTCGTGCACCTATCAAGAACGAAGCAAACAACGGCCTAAGCAACAAAGTGGGTACACTTGCTATGGCACGTACTATGGAGCCGCATTCAGCAAGCTCTCAGTTCTTCATCAACGTAAACAACAACACATTCCTAGACTTCCGTAGCGAAAGCCTAGATGGTTGGGGTTACTGTGTGTTCGGTGAAGTAATCGAAGGCATGGACATCGTAAATAAGATCAAAGGCGTTAGCACTGGTTCTTACGGCATGCACCAAGACGTACCTCTAGAAGACGTAGTAATCACTGGTACAACAATTGAAGAGTAATTCTTAGGAATTATTTTTAAAAGATAAGTTAATGGGGAGGCATAGCTTCCCCTTATTTCTATGACGACATTATTTATTTCCGATCTTCACCTTACCCCATCACGTCCTGATATCACGGAATGTTTTGTGACGTTCATGCGAACAGAAGCAACAAAAGCTGATGCACTTTATGTACTCGGCGATCTGTTTGAGTTCTGGATTGGTGACGATGACAACACCCCTTTTGCAGACCAAATCCGTGCAGAATTTAAAGCACTGACGGATGCGGGTGTGCCAACTTTTTTCATCCAAGGCAATCGAGATTTTTTACTCGGCAAACGCTTTTGCAAAGAAACCGGTATGACATTACTCGACGATGTCTGCACGATTGATCTTTATGGTCAAAAAGCCGTAATCCTACATGGCGATACGCTCTGCATTGACGATGTGAAATACCAAGAGTTTAGAAAAACCGTTCACAAGCCATGGCTACAATGGTTGTTTAACCGTATTCCTTGGTTCATTAAGAAGAAAATTGTCTCAAAAGTTCAATCCGATATTCGTGATGATAAAATGAGCAAGTCATTAGATATCATGGACGTTAACCAAAATGAGGTCGAGAAAGTGATGTCTCAGAACTGCGTCAACATAATGATTCATGGTCACACACATCGCCCGAACACACATTTTTTTGACG
Organism: Vibrio sp. 1159; assembly: GCF_033340395.1. NCBI lineage: Bacteria > Pseudomonadati > Pseudomonadota > Gammaproteobacteria > Vibrionales > Vibrionaceae > Vibrio > Vibrio sp. 1159. Next base: position 154,352 of record NZ_JAWOWL010000005.1, read on the forward strand.
TCGATGGCATTAAAAAGACCCGAATTGTTTTAGGGGATTGGTATACGCAAGGCTCAGTTTTAAAAGTAAATTCTGATAGTTTTGACCTGCAAACGAGACCGTTCATACAGAATTTGCGTTAAGCATGTAGAGCGTGTAGAAGATTCACGCTCAAGTCGTAGATATTTTGTAAAAAATCGCTATTATCATAATACTAAGTTAAACAGAACGAAGTACCTAATTGAAGTATTCTTACGTAGCTCGCCAACCGATTCTGGATAGAGAAAAACGAACCATAGGTTACGAACTCCTCTTTCGAGACGGCCCTAAAAATACCTTCCCTGAAGTAGAACCAGAGCTGGCTACTAGTCGACTGCTATCCGATCATTTTTTGTCGACGCATTACAACACATTAGGAAACAAACTTGGCTTTGTTAACTTTCCGCATCAAAGCTTGGTGAACTTGGTCCCAACTTTGTTTCCTAAAGAATCTCTCGTCATTGAAGTCCTTGAAGACTGCCAACCGACAGAAGAACTGTTAGAAGCCATCAAGCACCTTCATGAGTGCGGGTACAAAATTGCTCTGGATGATTTTGTTCCGACGAAAGCTTGGAAGCGTTTTCTTCCATACGTTTCCATGATCAAGTTTGATATTAGACTTGTGCCGATCAAGAAAGCTGCCATTTTTATTCAGGCGTTGAGCCCATTTAAAATCGACTTTCTTGCGGAAAAGGTAGAGACCTATGAAGAGTTTGAGCAAGCTCTAGAAGCCGGTTTTAACTATTTTCAAGGGTATTTTTTTAGCAAACCTGAGATGATCCAGAAAAAACGGTTGAACCCCGCGTTTCTTACCGTCATCCAACTTTGTAAAGAGATTGCAGATAAGCCCATCGACTTCAATGAGGTTGAACGTCTGTTTTCGATTGATGTGACGCTGTCATACAAGCTGCTTACTTACGTAAATTCAGGATATACATTAACGACTAAGATCAAATCGTTCAGACAGGCGCTTATTTATCTGGGTGAAGAGCGACTACGACGCTTTATTTCCTTAGTTGCAATTGCCTCCGTTCAAGAAGATAAACCTGACTCTCTTTACTCTTTAGCGATTCAGCGTGCACGAATGTGTGAACTGCTACTTAGTCAAATGAACACTAGGTATGACCCTGGGCAGGCTTTTTTGACAGGCATGTTTTCTTTGCTCGGATCTTTGCTCGATCAACCGCTCTCGGATGTCATTGAAGATATCCCCGTTGACGAAGATATAAAACTCGCATTAACCAGTCGAAAAGGCGTACTTGGTCACTTACTTTCGATGACGATCGCCTACGAACAAGCGGACTGGGAGTTAGCCGAGCGATATTGCACCGTTCTTAAATTAACCGAACCTCAATTAGCAGACGCTTTTAATCAATCGACGGAATGGGCTCAAGAACTGCTGTCTCAAACGCCCTAAACGGCTATAATGCCCCAAAGAATACCTGCGACCTCACTTATGTGGGGTTGTTTGTTTTTACCGCTTAATTAATCGAGATTTCATTTTATGGCTTCTTCTTGTCCTTGCGGCTCTAACCGCACCTACCAACAGTGTTGTGAAATTGCCCACAATAACCACGCTGACGTCACCACTCCGGAGCAGCTAATGCGCTCTCGTTACAGCGCGCATGTGTTAGGTCTAGTGGATTACGTGGTGAACACATACCACCCAAGCTGTAATGCAGAAGAGCAACGTGAAGGCATTGCCCAATCTATCGACAGCGATTGGTGCAAGCTTGAAGTTGTAAAAACAGAAGCTGGCAGTAATGACAATGAAGGCTTTGTAGAGTTTAGCGCTTATTTTGATGAAGACGGCAAACGCTACTGTATGACAGAGCGTTCTCGTTTCGTGAAAGAAAATGGGCTTTGGTACTACATTGACGGCACGTTTCCAGAAGAAGAGCTAGAAGAAGAACCAGAACAAGATCCTCGCCTAAACCAACCAGTGAGTAGCCTAAAAGTAGGTCGTAACGACCCGTGTATCTGTGGAAGCGGTAAGAAATTTAAGAAGTGTTGTGGGTAAGATCATCCACTCCTAGCTTATTGAGCTCGATTTAATTGGATTCTTGACTTCGCCTAGGTTCGTTGGAGTGACGTGAATATATGTACCTATTTGAAGTAAATAACTCTACTGCAAGTACCATTAGAAAATATACCGTCATTCTGAACAGCGAGGGACGAGCGTGATTCAGAATCTAATCGCCACCAGCACTGTTGCCGGTTTTTGCCCCGAATCAAGAACACTAAAGTAAAAAGCCCCTAGGCTCGAGAGCATAGGGGCTTTCACTTATCGCAAGCTTACTTATGACGCTCTTTCAGTTTGTTCACTACGTCATTCATCGATAAGCCTTGGTCTTGAAGCAATACCATTAAGTGATAAATCAAATCTGCAGATTCACACACTAACTCCGCCTTATCGCCCGACGTCGCCGCAAGCGCGACTTCAACGCCTTCTTCGCCCACTTTTTGCGAAATACGCTTGGTGCCACGGGCATAAAGACTGGCAGTATAAGAGGAATCTGGGTCGGCACTCTTGCGGGCAGCCAATAGCTGCTCAAGTTGATGAAGCCACACCATTTGTGACTCCTCTTGAGGGTCCACATCCCAGCAAGTTGTGTTACCCAAGTGACACGTAGGACCAATGGGATTCACTTTCACCAGTAGCGTATCGTTGTCGCAATCGAGCTGAATGTTCACTAGTTGCAATACGTTGCCGGAGGTCTCACCTTTCGTCCAAAGACGCTGCTTGGTACGAGAGAAAAACGTCACTTGACCTGTTTCGCCCGTTTTTGCCAACGCATCTTGGTTCATATAACCCATCATCAGCACTTGGCTTGATTGGAAATCTTGTACGATAGCAGGTACCAGACCATCCACCTTTTCCCAGTTGATTCGCTCAACTAGCGAACTTACTTCGGCGGCTTTCACACTCATAGTCGTACCTCAATGCCTTGTTGTTTCAAATACTGCTTTAGTTCACCAATATTGATGACTTGTTTGTGGAATACCGATGCGGCAAGCGCGCCATCCACATTTGCTTTTTGGTATGCTTCCGCAAAGTGCTCCATAGCACCTGCCCCACCCGATGCAATCAATGGCACGTTACACACTTCACGCACCATGTTAAGTTGTTCAATATCGTAACCGTTACGTACGCCGTCTTGGTTCATCATGTTCAGTACGATTTCACCAGCGCCACGCTTTTGTACTTCTTGCACCCAATCACGTGTTTCCCATTGAGTTGCTTTGGTGCGTTCTTCATCGCCAGTAAACTGGTAAACCTGATACTTGCCTGTCTCTTTGTCGTAGTATGAATCGATACCAACGACGATACATTGCACACCAAACTTATCAGCAAGGTCAGTAATCAGTTGCGGGTTAGCCAATGCAGGTGAGTTAATAGACACTTTGTCTGCACCAAACTCAAGAATGCGCGCTGCATCTTCCGCTGATTTAATACCACCAGCGACACAGAAGGGAATATCAATCACTTCAGCAACGCGAGCGACCCAACTTTTGTCAACGACACGCCCATCACTTGAAGCGGTAATATCGTAGAACACAAGCTCGTCAGCGCCTTCTTCCGCATAACGCTGCGCCAGAGGAACGATGTCGCCAATGATTTCGTGGTTGCGGAACTGGACGCCCTTCACCACTTGTCCATCACGAACATCAAGACATGGAATTATTCGCTTTGCCAGCATGCAAATGCCTCCTCTGCTGTGAATTTACCATCTAACAGCGCACGACCAACAATCACACCAGCCACACCGCTGCCTTTTAGCGCTTCGATATCTGCTAATGAGCCAATGCCACCTGAAGATTGAAACTGCACTTGTGGGTACTGTTTACATAGGTCGACATAAAGCTCTACGTTTGAGCCTTCTAGCGTACCGTCACGAGAAATGTCCGTACAAAGCACGTGCTGCAAACCTACCGTCAGGTAATCGTTGATCAGAGCTTCGATAGTCACGCCTGAATCTTCTTGCCAACCAGAAATCGCTACTTTACGTGTGCCGTCTTGATCGATGTTGATGTCTAGCGCGAGAACGATTTTCTCTGCACCGTATTTTTCCATCCAACCTTTCACAAGCTCTGGCTGTTTTACTGCTGTTGAGCCAACGACAACACGCTGAGCCCCCGCTTCTAGCAGCTCAATCACGTCTTGCTCTGTGCGCACTCCGCCACCGATTTGGATGTTCGCTGGCGTGCTTGCTAGTAGCTTTGCAATTAAATCAAGTTGACGTGCTGTCGTGTCTTTCGCGCCAGTTAAATCCACCAAGTGCAGCCAGTTAGCACCAGCTTGGTGGTACAAGTTGAACTGCTCTGCTGGGTCGACTTTGTACTCAGTTACTTGGCCGTAATCACCTTGATAAAGGCGAACCACCTGTCCTTCAATTAAATCAAGAGCTGGAATAATCACACTAAATCCCTTTTATAATTCTAAGAAGTTTTGAATAAGCTTCGCGCCCGCTTTTGAAGAACGCTCAGGGTGGAATTGCACGCCGTAATAGTTACCGCTTTGTACTGCTGCTGTGAACGGGTTGCCGTATTCACATTCCGCAATCGTGTAATCCCCAACAGGCATCGCAAAGCTGTGCACGAAGTAGAAATACTCTCCTTCTTCAATATCTTTGAAAAGTGGATTACCTGCTTTTGCAGAGACCGTGTTCCACCCCATATGCGGCAACGGCAAATCGCCAGTTTGTAGTAGCTTCACTTCGCCATCACAAAGTCCAAGACACTCAACTAACTCGTCGGCTTTCTGCCCTTTCTCTTGAGACACTTTGCCCAACAGTTGCATGCCTAAACAGATACCTAGTAATGGCTTTTCTACCTGTTTTACCAAGCTGATCAGATCGCGCTCTTCTAGGTTCTTCATCGCTTCGCTGGCGGTTCCCACACCCGGTAGGAATAGCTTATCTGCGGATAATACGACTTGCGGATCTTTTGAAATCGTTACGTCATAGCCTAGGCGTTCAATGGCAAACTTCACCGAAGAAACGTTGGCACAGCCAGTATCGATAATGACAACTTTCTGTTCTGTCACTGTTTTTCTCCTTGCTAAAGTTAGCCTTAAAGCACGCCTTTACTACTTGGTAGCTCAGTGCCTTCTACTTTGATTGCTTGGCGCAAAGTACGACCAAACGCTTTAAACAAGCTTTCAATGATGTGGTGATCATTGTTGCCCGCAGAAGACAGGTGCAACGTACACGCTAATGTGTCAGTCAGAGAGCGGAAGAAGTGAACCACCATCTCTGTTGAAAGATCACCCACTTGCTCACGACTAAACTGCGCGTCGAACTTAAGGTAAGGACGACCTGATAGGTCTAGTGCGCATTGCGCCAAACACTCATCCATTGGCAAGCTAAAGCCAAAGCGACCAATACCACGCTTGTCACCCAGTGCTTCTTTCAACGCTTGACCCAACGCAAGAGCGGTATCTTCTACTGTGTGGTGATCATCAATGTGCAGGTCACCTTCCACTTTGCACACCATTTGGAATCCACCGTGCGTCGCAATTTGATCCAGCATGTGGTCAAAAAAGCCAAGACCTGTAGAAATATCGTTACCGCCTTGCTCGTCAAGATTAACGAATACTTTAATGTCTGTTTCTTTTGTGGTGCGAACCACTTCAGCAACGCGAGCCTTCACCGTGAGATCTTTTAGGATCTGTTTCCAACCCATGGTTTCTGGGTTGTATTGAATGCCACGAATTGCCATGTTTTCTGCAAGTTGAAGATCGGTTTGACGATCGCCAATCACAACAGAGTTTTGAAAATCCACTTTGCCACCTTGAAGGTACTCTTTTACCAAGCCCAATTTAGGCTTACGGCAAGAGCAGTTATCTTCATCGAAGTGAGGACAAATCAGCACATCATCAAACTTCACACCTTGAGATTCAAAGATCTCCATCATCATGTTGTGTGGTGCATCAAAATCAGCTTGTGGGTAGCTGTCGGTACCCAAACCATCTTGGTTCGTGACCATCACTAGACGGTATCCTGCATCCTGCAACGACAGCAGGCTTGGGATAACAAATGGTTCCAGTTTTAGTTTATCTAAACGGTCTACTTGAAAATCAATCGGCGGCTCGACAATTAAGGTGCCATCACGATCAATAAAAAGGATTTTTTGTTGTTTGCTCACTCGAACTTCCTTATTGCTATTCTTTTGGCGCTCCCGCTATTGAGCGAGAGCGATAAATTCTGTCTCTATTTATGCGTAGTAGTTTCTGATAAATCCAAGCGTTTTTTCGCACTCGTCACGGTTACCCACACTGATACGCACACAGTTTTCAATTGGCGAGTTACGCAAAATAATGCCCGTATCCCAAGCCGCTTTGAAAAGGTCATCGCCATCTGGGAATTTCACCAATAGGTAGTTCCCCCACCCTTCAAACACTTCCAAACCCGGAATCATTGAAAGGCCAACTTGCAAGTAAGCACGGTTTGCATTCAAATCGAGAACTTGAAACTTCGCTCGTGCTAAACCAGCTTCCGAAAGCGCCTGAGTCGCAATTTCTGCCACTGGAACTGGGACTGGGTAAGGTGCGATAACTTTAAGAAGTACATTAATAAGCTCTTCGTTCGCAAGCGTAAATCCACAACGCAGACCTGCAAGCGCAAAAGCTTTCGACAGAGTACGCAGAATCGCAAGATTCGGGTATTGCGCCAGTAGGTCTACCGTTGACGCTTCTGGACAAAAATCGATGTACGCTTCATCCATCACCACGATTGCACGGTCTTTTGTCATCTCAAGCAGAGACACAATGTCCTCACGCTTAACCAAGTTACCCGTTGGGTTGTTTGGCGAACATACAAAAACCAGTTTCACGTTATCCAGATTAGCTTCGATGCCTGCAAGGTCTAGTTGCCAATCTGACGTTAGCGGCACGGTTTTGCGCTCTACACCGATGGTTTCTGCACTGATGGCGTACATACCGTAAGTTGGTGGGCAGTAAAGAATCGCATCTTCACCCGGCTCACAGAATGCACGAATTAATAACTCAATACCTTCGTCTGCGCCGCGAGAAGTCAGTGTTTGTTCTGGTTTCACACCCGCATACGCTGCGTAAGCGGAAATCAGTTCTTTCGGTTGGCATTCGCTGTAACGATTAAGACGAGCAAAGTCTGTTTTGTATTCATTGTTAAATGGTGATTCGTTGGCATTTAGCCATACGTCACCCGTACCACCGATTCGGCGAGCCGACATATAAGGGGTAAGCTGTTGGACTTGTTTACGCGCTAGCTTTTCCATCTCATTACTCTCTTATTCTTACTTACTTGCTAATTTTTCTACGCGGATAGTAACAGCACGTTTGTGAGCGTCCAGACCTTCCGCTTCAGCCATCGTGACTACCGTTGGTGCAAGGTTCTTTAAACCATCAGCAGAAAGCTCCTGAACCGTCATTCGTTTAGAGAAATCCGCCAAACCTAAGCTTGAATAAGTACGTGTGTAACCGTAAGTAGGAAGGACGTGGTTAGTCCCCGATGCGTAATCTCCCGCAGATTCAGGCGACCAATCCCCAAGGAAGATAGAGCCTGCATTATCAAGTAGAGGTAGAAGCTCACGAGGGTTCTTAGTCTGAACAATCAAGTGCTCAGGACCGTAGTAATTGGAAATAGAAACTGACTGCGTCATCGACTCGGAAATAATGATCAAGCTTGATGCCAGAGCCTTTTCTGCGATGTCTGCACGAGATAGCTCCTTAAGCTGACGTTGAACCGCATCCGTCACTTGATCAGCAATCACAGGAGAAGGAGTCACCAATACCACTTGAGAATCAGGACCGTGTTCTGCTTGGCTCAAAAGATCCGCAGCGATAAAGTCTGGATCTGCGGTTTCATCGGCAATCACAAGAACTTCTGATGGCCCTGCTGGCATATCAATCGCAGCACCGCGGAAATCATTGCTAACCTGTCGTTTTGCTTCGGTCACGTAAGCGTTGCCCGGACCAAAGATCTTATCTACTTTCGATACAGTCTCGGTGCCATAAGCCATTGCAGCAACTGCTTGGCCACCACCGACGTTATACACCTCATCAATGCCACACAGTTTCGCGACATAAAGGATCTCATCAGCGATTGGGGGTGGAGAACAAAGAACGACTTTACGACAACCTGCAATTTTTGCAGGAACGCCGAGCATCAAAACAGTCGATGGCAAAGGCGCACTGCCACCAGGAATGTACAAACCCACTTTTTGAATTGGACGTGTTACTTGTTCACAAAGAACACCTGGCTGCGTTTCCACCTTGATCGGTTGCGGCTTTTGCGCTTTGTGGAACTTAGAAATATTGGCGTAAGCTTGCTCTAGTGCGCTCTTCATTGACTCTGACAAACGCTCTGACGCTGCCTTAATTTCCTGAGAAGAAACACGAATGGATTCAGGCTTAACACGGTCAAACTTTTCTGTCAGCTCAATAAGAGCAGAGTCACCTTCTTCTCGAACTTTAGCAATAACTTCGGCCACAGCAGTGGTGATATTGGCACCTTCTGCAATAGCAGGGCGCTCCAAAATAGAGTCTTGCTGATTCTCACTTAATGATTGCCAAACGACTGTTCTCATGATGCTTACTCCATCATTTTTTCAATTGGTAGAACGAGAATTGAACTTGCGCCCAACTCTTTCAGCTGTTCCATTGTTTCCCAGAATAGGTTTTCAGAACTCACTAAGTGAACAGCCATTTTCTGCTTATCTGCAGAAAGAGGAAGAACAGTTGGGTCTTCAGCACCTGGCAGTAGTGCTTTAATTTGATCTAACTTCTCTGCTGGGGCGTGAAGCATAATGTACTTAGATTCTTTCGCTTGCTGCACGCCTTGCATGCGAGTTAACAGCTTTTCGATTAGCGCCACTTTGTCTGCGTCGAACTCACCTGTGCGTTGAATCAATGTCGCTTTTGATTTGAAGATAATTTCAGCTTCTTTAAGGCCGTTCGCTTCCAGTGTTGCACCTGTAGAAACCAAATCAGCGATAGCATCAGCGAGACCCGCGCGAGGCGCAACTTCTACAGAGCCTGTCAGCATACATGTAGAGAATGGAACGCCGGCTTCATCCATGTACGCTTTTAGAAGTTGAGGATACGTTGTAGCAATACGCTTGCCAGCTAAGTCTTGTGGACCGTTGTACTCTTCGTCCTTGTCGATTGCGATAGATAAACGACAGCCACCAAAATCAAGTCGACGAAGCTGAACAAACTCGCAGGGTTCACCTAATGCTTTGCGGTCAAGGCGAACTTCTTCTAGTTCATTTTCGCCAATAAAGCCAAGGTCAACCACGCCATCCATAATTAAACCTGGGATGTCGTCGTCACGAACCAAGAGTAAATCAATTGGCATATTTTCAGAATGGACAACTAAACGCTCGCCCATTACGTTGAACTTTACGCCGCACTGTTTTAGTAGAGCTTGACTCTCTTTGCTAAGACGACCTTTTTTCTGAATTGCGATTCTTAAACGTTGTGTTTGCATTGCTTTGTCCCTATGCAAGATTTTGATATCTAAGTATTTTTCAAACTAATAAAACTAAAAAACCCTCGGGAGATTGAAGTCTCCCGAGGGTTTAAAATCTGCTTTTACTTTGATTTTACCTCCGGGAGTTTCCTGCCTCCCGGGTATGCGTACATCGCCCGAAAGACTAGATTGGGTGATGATGGTGATGAATGTTCATTACAAAATTACGCATACTTATTTCAAGGCTCTTCTCATTTGCTTTGTTACCAACCACACTAACCAAGCTGATTACTTTTTTCAACCCTTAATTTTAAAAAAATTCGAATTGTATAATACAAATAAAAAAGGAGGCCGAAGCCTCCTACAATTTCACCTTTTAAATCAGTGAATTACGCACTCTGGCAAGACGCTATTTTAGACTTTGAAAGCCATGACAAAATAGCGCAAACGATAACGAATGTTATCGACGCTGCAATAAACGAAAACGCAATTGAAGCAGTCATACCAAGAGCAATAAAGCCCACGCATGAAACAAGCGCGACTGATAATGCATAAGGTAGCTGTGTTGATACGTGATCAATGTGGTTACAACGTGCACCCGTCGATGACAAGATAGTCGTATCTGAGATTGGTGAACAATGGTCACCGAATACCGCACCAGCTAAAACCGCACTCAGCATCGGTAGCATTAGCGCTACGTCTGTTGCGCCAGCCATGTCACCCGCGATTGGTAGCATAATGCCGAACGTACCCCATGAAGTACCTGTTGAGAACGCCATTAGGCCAGACAACAAGAATAGGATAACTGGTAGCCAGTGTGGGTTAATGTTGCCCTGCGCCATTGTCGAAAGGTAAGTACCAGTCTTCATATCACCGATAACAGAACCAATGGTCCAGGCAAATACTAAGATTAGAATCGCACCAAACATAGACTTAGCACCAATCCAAAGTGTACGTGCGATCTCAGCCATTGGTAGACCTTGCTTCACAACAGTAAACAGTGCAACAGCTAAGCCAAGCAAGCTACCGTAGATTAGTGATGTACCTACATCTGTATTTTCAAAAGCACCAAGAAGCGCAAACTCCTTACCATCAGCAGCCAATGCTTGGCCACCCGTGTAAAGCATTGAAGCGATAGTCGCGATAATCAGCGTTACGATAGGAAGTATCAAATCTGACACTTTACCCTTTTCACTTTCACGGATATCTAGCTCTTCGTTTAGGTCATGCGCTTCTTGCGAGTCATTTTCTTTGTCTTTATCAAAGCCACGACCTTGCGATGCAGAGATTTCATGCTCACGCATTTTACCAATATCAAGACCAAACCACGCAACAGCGAACACCATTAGCAGCGCAAAAACGGCGTAGAAGTTCATTGGGATAAGACGAACATATGCGCCAAGAGCCGAATACTCTGTGATCCCATGTGAGACTAAGATCCCGCCAATAATAGTAATAATGTAAGCACCCCAGCTAGAAGCAGGCATAATTACACACATTGGAGCAGCGGTTGAGTCTAGAATGTACGCAAGCTTAGCGCGAGACACATAAAAGCGATCGGTTACTGGGCGAGAGATCGCACCAACAGCAAGGCTATTAAAGTAATCATCGACAAAAATGAATACGCCTAAAAAGGCGGCAAGAAGTTTGGAGCCGCGTTTACTCTTCACTCGAGATTGTGCCCATTCAGCAAAAGCACGAGTACCGCCAGATAGCGTTAATAAAGCTGTTGTCATACCTAATAAGATTAGGAAACCAACAATGCTCATGTTCCAAGTGTTAATTCCGCCATCTTCAATAAAGACAGAAGAAACTTGAGAACTGACGTAACCTGCGGTGTCGCTGATAGACCAGCTATTAAGTAGCACCGCACCTAGCACGATACCTACACCCAAGGAAACTAATACACGTCGAGTCAAAATCGCCAAAGTCAAAGCGACAATAGGTGGCAATAATGAAACAGGAGAACTAGAAAAATCTATTAAATTCATGATCTTCAAAAACCAAAGTTTGGCTAGAGATCTACTGCAGACAAGTCACGTAGCATACGATACGTGCTCATGTTGAACTTAGCGACAGGGAAGCGAACACTCCACCCAACCCTACAGTAGCGCTCCATAGTTTAATGTGAATATATACTATGGCAGTGTTGTTCCTTTCAGATACAACCCCAGCAAGTAACTTTGATGAGTTACTTACTTCGGCAATCTTCGCCTTCCACTATTATTCATTGGCATCACCCCAATAATAGCTACTCTTCGAGACCGCGCCTCTACGGCAACAACAAACAATTAACCACTAACTGTACAAATTAACAACAAATTGTCTGCAATATTGCATCAGGTGGCAGCCATTGTACTTATGATGAGAGTCAATGCAACACATCAAACTAAATTAAACAAATAAATAATGACTGAGATAATTTATAAACCTTGCCTACTTCCATAAGTTTTGTGCAACTGAAATCACATCAATCATGTTATTTATGAAACATTATTACTACCTTAGAAATATCATGGTTTATCTTATATCAATAAATTAAGGATATATGACACACCATTAAAGATGGATGCTTCATATTTTTAAGTAATAACTCAAATTTTTTTATAAAAAACCAAGCTGTCACTCTCTCTATACAATAATGATTGTTGATTTTAGTTCTCATCTAATAATGATTTATTTCGAGTGTAATAATATTAATTGCTTTAAAAAATAGTCAAATTTAAACAAAATCTTGATTTAGCATTTGCACATAAGGAAAAGATAAAGTTAAATATAAGGACTCTTGTTTATTTATAGATTGGCATTATTTAATCGTAACGATAAAAAGTGCCCAACACATTAACCTTTTAATAGGAATCGTTATGTCAGAGCTGACTAAAACCCTTCTAAATATCCGTAGCCTTCGTGCATTTTCTCGTGAGCTGACTCTAGAACAATTGGAAGAAGCTCTAGATAAACTCACTACTGTCGTAGATGAGCGTCGTGAAGCAGAAGAAGCAGAACGCGCAGCACAAGCAGAGCAAGAAGCTAAGCTTGCAGAGATTGCTGAGAAAATCGCTCAAGACGGTATTGACGTAGAAGCACTTATTACTGCGCTATCTGGCGAAACTAAGACGAAAGGCAAAGCGAAGCGCGCACCTCGCCCTGCTAAATACAAATACACAGATTCAAACGGTAATGAGAAAACTTGGACTGGCCAAGGTCGTACACCTTCGGCGATTCAAGAGCAACTTGATGCAGGTAAATCTCTGGATGAGTTCCTAATCTAGATCCGTGCTATTTTTAAAAGGCTCCCATAGGGAGCCTTTTTTATTTAAACCATTACAAATAAAAAAGGCACATTTCTTAATGTGCCTTTTACTTTAGTTACAGAATAGTTAATTAAACCGCTTCGTATTAACGTTCCCAGTATGCTTCTTCTAGGCTATCTTCTCGCTCAGGAAGTCCGCGCGACAATCGTGGTGAATGTTGCACGAGAACTTCGTAGCTAGCACGGTTTGCGTATTTGCAGACTTGAGAAAAAGAAGAGTAAGTTAAATACTCGTTACTGTGCTTGCTTGAATTAGGCACATTTTCTTTATGGTATTTATTTGCTGCCATATCATGAAGAACAGCAGATAACGCGGCATCACCTGCGCCATTTGTATTCTTAATTTTTTCTGGGCCACCCATATATGGCGAGATATGCGAGTACACTTTTATTGGCGTCTCGCATGAGTCTTTTTTCGCCGGACGACTGAATTCATAACGATTAAATTCAGCAATTGACCCTGGAAGTAATGGCAAAGAAGTTTCGCGCTTCGCGCTATCTTCCGTATACCCAGCCATAAATAGACCTACAGGACCCGCCGTGCACAATACTAGATCAGCCCACTCCAATGTTTTATCAGACGCAGCAAGTGGATCAGATTCCCCCGTCAGAGCTTCTGCTTCATCTTCATTCATCGCAACGACAGAAACGTTATCTCGAATGAATTCTTGCCAATATTTAGGATCATCTTGAATAACAAACTTTGTGCCTAGAGTCAGAACAACAGGCACATCATTCTTTTTCGCGTACTCAATCGCTTTCATTGTTGCTTCCGGCATTGGGTCGCCGTCTTTGCAACGTACTAGATATGACGTCAGTACAAGTGCTGATGCATTTTTAAAGATTTTCTCTGGAATGCTATCAGGATGCAGTTGGTTCATTTGCCCTTCGCTGATAGCAAAAGTACGTTCACCGTCTTCTGTGATAAGAGCAAAGCAACGGCCAATTGCACCATCTACACCTTGTAGGTAGTTCAAATCCATGCGGCTTGATGTATTACAAAGATAACGGTAACCGTAGCTGCCAATCTTAATATCCTGGCTCATCACTCCAAGTAGTGTGGAGCGATCATCCGCTAGCACGGAGTAGTTATGTAGCGTGTTACCAATTGTACCGCCCGCATACTCATTGGTAATCAAGTTCTCTTCTTTCAGTTGCTGGTATAACTCTTCTGCTCTTTCGTCATCGATAACCAGAGAGTGACCTTTACTCAGACCGTACTTTTCAATCACATCCGTTGTAACTTTTGCTTCAATATCAACCAAGGTTTGGTCAATACCAATGATGTGAGTGCGCGTCATCTTCTTGCTTTCTTGTGCTTGGCTCACCAGCGGGTCACGAGCATGAACAGGAAAATAGTGCTTCGATTTGCGTTGTCCAGGAAATTTCATATTGTCAGTCTGAGTAAGGGGATGAAAAGGAGAGCGGATTCTATACCGCTAATAATAAAGCAGCAATAAAAGCGATTATAGCAAACGTTTGCTGACAGCTTTTTTCTTTTAGGTGGCTTATTCACCTTCCATAAAGCTGAGATCTGGTAGTTGCTCAAGGTGCTCGCTATAACGCTTTAGGTTGAACTCACCTTCATTCTTCATTACATCAAAAATCTCAATTGACATCGCACATGCCATCATCGCAACCGCATCTTCACGTGGTGTGCCAGTCATCATTAAACGCATAAGGGTTTCTTTTACTTTAAGCGGGTTGCCATCTTCGAGCTGATTTTCCACAATTTCAATCAACTCACTTTCTTGCATAAATTGGTTTTCTTCTGTCATTTGGTGTTTCCTCTTGGATTTTGGCCAACTATGCCATATATACCTCTTCTATACTTGCGAAATTACTCGTTCGAATCTTTGTTGAAGAAAAATCCAGCGAAACGAATTGTGATTTCGATCTCGGATCTGTCACCGGTCTGTGGATTCTGATAGAATCTGCATCCCGTTTATTTAAGTGGTGTTTAGTAATGTCTGATAACAGCCAAAAGAAAGTCATCGTCGGTATGTCCGGCGGCGTTGATTCATCTGTTTCCGCGTATCTTCTAAAGCAGCAAGGCTACCAAGTAGAAGGCCTTTTCATGAAGAACTGGGAAGAAGATGACAACGAAGAATATTGTACAGCGGCAGAAGATCTTGCTGACGCTCAGGCAGTATGTGACAAGCTAGGCATCCACCTACACACTATCAACTTTGCTGCCGAATACTGGGATAACGTATTTGAGTACTTCCTTGCTGAATACAAAGCTGGCCGTACTCCGAACCCTGACATTCTTTGTAACAAAGAAATCAAGTTCAAAGCATTCCTAGAATTCGCTGATGAAGTACTTGATGCTGATTACATTGCAATGGGCCACTATGTGCGTCGCTCTTTCCCAGAAAATGGTGAAAAACCACAGATGCTGCGTGGTCTAGATGGCAACAAAGATCAAAGCTACTTCCTGTACACATTAAGCAACGAGCAAATCGCACGTAGCCTATTCCCTGTTGGTGACCTAGAGAAGCCAGAAGTACGCCGCATTGCTGAAGAGCAAGATCTAATCACGGCGAAGAAGAAAGACTCTACTGGTATTTGTTTCATCGGTGAACGTAAGTTTACGGAATTCCTGGGTCGCTACCTTCCAGCTCAGCCTGGTAATATCGAGACTCCAGAAGGCGAAGTGATTGGTCAACACCAAGGCCTGATGTACCACACACTTGGTCAGCGTAAAGGTCTACACATTGGTGGCCGTAAAGGCGGCGGTGGTAACGAGGACCCATGGTTCGTTGGTGAGAAAGATCTAGAACGTAACGTTTTGATTGCCGTTCAAGGTAAAGACCATCCAATGTTGAAATCAGAAGGTCTACTTGCATCACAACTTCACTGGGTAGATCGTGAGCCAATTCGCGATGTTATGAAGTGCACAGTGAAAACTCGTTACCGTCAGGAAGATATTCCTTGTACAATCATCCCTATCGATGATGAAAACATTAAAGTTATCTTTGACGAGCCACAAATTGCTGTAACTCCAGGTCAATCAGCAGTGTTCTACAAAGGTGACGTGTGCCTAGGTGGCGGCATCATCGAGCAACGCATTAAATATTCTCAAGCTTAGGAGTCGTTACGTGGCGAATACACTTTATGACCGTACTATCGCTTTCGCTGGGATTTGCCAAGCTGTTGCTTTAGTTCAACAGGTAGCGAGAAACGGACATTGTGATCAAGATGCTTTTGAAACATCAATCAACGCTATTTTGAGCACTAACCCTGCTAACACAGTTGGCGTATTCGGTCGCGAAGCCGATCTAAAGCTCGGCCTAGAATGCTTGGTTAAAGGGATTGATAGCACACCATCAGGCAGTGAAATTACTCGTTACATTATTAGTTTAATGGCGTTAGAACGTAAGTTAAGCTCTCGAAACGATGCTATGTCTCAGCTTGGTGATCGTATTCAAATGGCCAAGCGTCAGTCAGAGCACTTTGAGCTACTAGACGATCAAATGATCAGCAATTTAGCGAGCATCTATCTGGATGTCGTTAGCCCTATTGGCCCACGCATTCAAGTAACGGGCACGCCATCTGTACTGCAGCAGACGGCAAGCCAACACAAAGTTCGTGCGCTGTTGTTATCTGGCATTCGTAGTGCAGTTCTTTGGCGTCAAGTTGGTGGTAAGCGTCGCCACCTAATCTTCGGGCGCAAGAAGATGGTAGAGCAAGCACAAATCCTTCTTGCTCGTCTGTAGTAAAATATCAAATAAGCAGCTCGCGTTTATCGCGAGCTCATTTTTTTCGACTAAAACAAATCTCGCGCAAACGTTTGCGCAATATTCGTGACAATTGCCACAGTTATTGGTATAAAGCTCACGAAATTTAGAAACCCAATTCAGGAGAACATCATGGAACTGTCAGCATTGACTGCTGTTTCACCAGTAGACGGCCGTTACGGAAGCAAGACAATTGCGTTACGCGAAATTTTCAGTGAATACGGTCTACTAAAGTACCGTACTATCGTTGAAATCCGCTGGCTACAAAAGCTTGCTGCTACTGCTGAAATTGCAGAAGTGCCAGCGTTTAGCGCAGAAGCAAACCAATTCCTAGACGACCTTGCTGCAAACTTCTCTGAAGAAGATGCACGCCGTATCAAAGAGATCGAGCGTACAACTAACCACGACGTAAAAGCGGTTGAGTACTTCCTAAAAGAGAAAGTAGCAGACGTTCCTGAACTGCACGCAGTAAACGAGTTCTTCCACTTCGCATGTACTTCTGAAGACATCAACAACACATCACACGCTCTAATGCTTAAAGAAGCGCGTGAGAACGTGATTCTTCCAGAAATCCGTAACCTAATCGACGCTATCAAAGCACTAGCAGTGGAATACCGCGACATTCCTCTTCTATCTCGTACACACGGTCAGCCTGCTTCTCCATCTACTATGGGTAAAGAAATGGCAAACGTGGCGTACCGTATGGAGCGTCAATTCAAGCAAATCGAAAACGTTGAGATCCTAGCGAAAATCAACGGTGCAGTAGGTAACTACAATGCACACCTTTCTGCTTACCCAGAGCTAGATTGGCACAAGTTCTCTGAAGAGTTCATCACAGAGTCTCTAGGCGTAACTTGGAACCCTTACACAACTCAAATCGAACCGCACGATTACATCGCTGAGCTGTTCGACGCTATCGCTCGTTTCAACACTATCCTGATTGACTTCGACCGTGACGTTTGGGGTTACATTGCACTAGGCCACTTCAAGCAAAAAACTATTGCTGGTGAGATCGGTTCTTCAACAATGCCTCACAAAGTTAACCCAATCGACTTTGAAAACTCAGAAGGTAACCTAGGTCTTGCGAACGCTGTATTCGGCCACCTAGCACAGAAACTGCCTATCTCTCGTTGGCAACGTGACCTAACTGACTCAACGGTTCTACGTAACCTTGGTGTTGGTGTTGGCTACGCTATCATCGCTTACACTTCGACACTTAAAGGCATCAGCAAGCTAGAAGTAAACCGTGAAGCGCTTCTTGCTGAACTAGACAAGAACTGGGAAGTACTAGCTGAGCCAGTACAAACCGTTATGCGTCGTTACGGCATCGAGAAGCCATACGAGAAGCTGAAAGAGCTAACTCGTGGTAAGCGTGTAGACGGCGAAGCAATGCGTAACTTCATCGACGGTCTTGAGCTTCCTGAGCACGAGAAAGCACGTCTGAAAGAAATGACACCAGCGAACTATATCGGTCAAGCAATCGAGCTGACAGATAAGCTGTAATACTCCTGTAACGACCAGATACTTAAAAGGTTGACGCGAAAGCGTCAACCTTTTTTAGTTAGGGGAGTTAGGTCGGGAGAAAATAATTTTAGTTATATGGAATGGATTATTAATTGAAGATCAGCCCCATTTGTTATGGCTGCTTTTGGAAGAACAAGGTTATTGTTCCTACTTCCACACCAAACTTTTTTATTTTCGTTAGATTGAAAACGTGTCTGTCATCCTGACGATAAAGCCAATCATCAAAAGCAACCGTCACTGATGAATCCTCCATTTGTAGCTCAAAGTCATATTGCCACTGTAGCGCATTGCCCTGCTCTTCCCCTGTTGCTACACCTATAATATCGTCTGCCTTACCTTCATAACTACCGTCTTCTAATCTAGTGATAACCCAAATTCGCTGGTCCACCTCTCCGTCATCAAACACGAAGTCTTCCACCAGCGTCAGCGTATCACCTTCTACAGTACCCACTATATCGACTTCAAAGCGACGGGTTTGCTGTTCGGTATAATCTTGCACCATCCCCCACGCCTTTATGTCGCCTTCGAAATAACCGAATACGTCAAAAGTCGGTGTAGAAGAGCGGTAATTATCAATGTCTGCGGAACATGCCGAAAGAAAAACAGCTGCCACTAAAGTCGCTGATTTAAAAATTCGTTTAAGCACTATCTAACCTGCCCTATCAATTGTTTTCGGAGTTTCGGGAATTCTGTGTTGGGTGATAACCATATAGCTAAAAATGCATCGTTCATTCGTTCGTCTTCAATGATGCCAACGTTCTTTACTTGCACGTCCCCAACCTGCTTATAAAACAGCTGACCAGATTTTCCATCTGTTAGATAAGTAAGCTCGTCACCTTTTTGAATATCAGGAAACATACGATCGAGCTCGCTGATCCAGGCTTTTCGATATGAGTCCGTAAAACCCAATTTCGCCCACTGCTCATCCGTCACATCAAGCAGCTGTTGCTTACTGATGTCTCTCTTGTAATTAATTTCCAACGCAAGGGGATGTGGCGATACGTCATCGCTTACGATGAACTTTCCATCAGGCGCTTTTAATCTTGAGTGATAAATATCGAAGATGAACCAGGTAAGTTGGGCTTCTCCAACAGTTTTCCATCCCTTCCAATTAGCAATGTTGCTAGCAGCTTCGCTGTTTCCAACGGGTTGAGCTTGCAGAGCAAAAGAACCAGTTACTATTACCAACGCAAGCAACCTAGTCAGTCTCTGAGTTAAAACTCTCTTCAAGCTTTTCATTTCCGTACACCTTGAGTATCAAGAGCATCATGACGCACCATTCGACAAACAACATTGCCAGTGTAGCGCCAGTGCTAAATCCAAATTCAACGGCTTGGAGCTTATAGCCAGCAAAGTAGCTCACTGTTCCTCCGAGTCCGCCTACTATTGATACGTAGGTTTTTGGGAAACGCTACAAAATTGACTTAAGTTGATAGGCATACCAAGAAAACAAAACCCACAAGCATAATAACCAGACTGGCAGCCATGGGGTTGGAAAGACAAAGACCGAGAGTTGTTGATTGAGCGTATCAAGCACGAGCCCGCTCGTGACGATCACACCAATACTTTTGAGCGAAGATGCGTCAGTTTTCAAACAATATAGTAGGGTTGCCAAAGTAAGGAATAACGTCACCCATTGCCATTGATAGGTTCCAAGCACCGCTGCAAACCAGCAGAGTTGGAACCATGTCGAAGCAAGAAATACCTTCATAACGAACTACGGGCGTTGAAACGTCATGTGAACTGCACTGATCGTGCGAGCCAAAAAGCCCCCTTCACAGTAGCTCAAATAGTAGCGCCACATACGCACAAAGCGATCGTCGTAGCCAAACGAGCGCACTTCATTCTCTGCTCGATTAAAACGAAGGTGCCATTCGTTCAGCGTCTTGGCGTAGTCCAAACCAATATCGAACAAGTCTCGCGTCACTAAGTCACTGTACTTTGTTGTTGCTTGGGTTAGTGAGGTTACCGACGGTAAAAAACCACCCGGGAAAATGTACTTTTGGATAAAGTCGACGTTGTTACTGTAGTAATCGTAACGCTGATCGGCAATCGTAATCGCTTGAATCGCCATCAAGCCACCAGACTTCAATAAAGACTCACAGACCTTAATGTACGAAGGCAGGAATTGTTTGCCCACAGCTTCAATCATTTCAATAGAAACGAGCTTGTCATAAGTGCCGGTTAGGTTTCGGTAATCTTCTTTGAGTAGAGTGATTTTGTCTTCTAAGCCACGCTCTTTGATTTTTTGCTCCGCGTACGCGTGTTGCTCTTCAGATATCGTTGTTGTGGTGACCTGACAACCGTATTGTTCAGCCATGTAAATCGCCATAGCGCCCCACCCAGTGCCAATTTCAACAACATGATCGGTAGATTTCAGCTCAAGTTGCTGACATAGACGATCCATTTTGTTGATTTGAGCCTGCTCTAGAGAGTCGTCCGCATGATTGTAAAGCGCCGACGAGTACAGCATATTGGTGTCAAGGAACGCTTCGTATAGGTTGTTACCCAAGTCGTAATGCGCATGGATATTTTTACGTGAGTTCTCTTCAGAGTTTCTGTTTGACCAATGGCTGAACTTGTACAGTATTTTAGTCAACCAACTGCCTTGCTCTTCGAGTTTATCTAGAGCACGCATGTTAAGGGCCATCAGTTTCATTAATGAGGTTAAATCGGGGCTATCCCACCACCCATCCATATAAGCCTCACCAGCAGCAATACTGCCGCCCTGCAAGATCCGTGAATAAAAGCCTGGATGTTTTACCTCTATAGTAGCGACAACAGGTTGACCACTGTACTCCCCATTTGGCGCACTAAAACGCTCGCTTCGCTCTGTCGTTTCCGTCTTAAAACTTTCAATAACTGTTAAGCAGCCGATTTCCATTTTTTGCAGACATTGAAAAATAACTCCGCGAGCCGCTTTTTGCGTTGTCGTCAATTTACGCGGCAATGTCATAGAACTAGTATTTAACATGCAGAATTCTCCTTGTGCTTTTTATTTTTTTTGTCTGTTTTTTCAATATCGGCTTCTATTTCTTCATGCGTTGAATATTTAGGATGAGAATAAAAAGGTGCGCCTTTCACCCAAAGTTTTAATGCGTGCCAATAAATACCAACCATTACTTTTACCGTTTGTATTGGTGTAACGATCAAACACCTCAATAAGGTTTTGCTTGAAAGTGGCTTTGCTTTCATAACCATGGTGGCATCAAAGTGTTTCTCTCCTTTGTGACATTCAAGATGAATATTCAACTTGTCTGTCAAAGGTTTAATTCTCCAGCGGTAGAGTTGGTCAATCGGGTTGAATGGTGAAACATGGAATGCTTTATCTTGTTCCCAACCAAATTTTTCTTCTTCTTTATCTGCTGACACCACGTAGTAATGTCGTTCATTCCAAGGAGTGTTACTCACCTCTGCGAGGAGATACTTCCATTCTCCTTCCGTGTTATAAACGTAGTAGAAATTAACGGGACTGAAATAAAGTCCTAGATAACGCAAGTGACAGACTGCGATTACCTTGCCGGTACAGCGAACACCTGTCAGTTCTTCAATTTTGCTGTGCACTGCCGACTTGACGCTACCTTCACCAATGTAATCACTGCGCTTGAAGCGAGCCCAATGCCACCAACGCGAACCAAAACCCCATACTTTTTTCTCTAAAGCATCGATCTCGTCTACATCGATGGCGGGCATAAATAAAGAGTAGTTCAACTCATGATTCACCGGCGTGAATCGACGGTGACGAACGTTGCCTATAAACAATCGGCTGTTCATTTCGCTATCCATATCACGCTGCGCCTTTTTCGAAAGGAACCACATTTTGTTCGCGGTACTTTTCTTCTAGTTCTTTCACAACATCAAGCGCGCTACGCACGCCATCTTCATGAAAACCGTTGTACCAATAAGCGCCGCAGAACCAGGTACTTTTTTTGCCCTGTATCTCATCTTTGCGCTGCTGCGCTGCAATAGACTCAGTGGTGAATACTGGATGATGATAAGTGAACGAACGCAAGACTTTATTTGAGTTAATTTGCTCAGTACTGTTCAACGTTACACAAAACGTGTGTTCTGATTGAATATGCTGAAGAATGTTCATGTTATAAGTGAGCGAAGGGAGGCGTTGCTGTTCCTCTTCACTTCCTTCCAATAGGTAGTTCCATGATGCCCATGCTGCCTTACGTTTTGGTAGTACGGCAGAGTCGGTATGAAGAACAACTTCATTTGCTTGGTATGTCATATCCCCCAAGATTTCCTGCTCAATTGGGCTGATATCCTCTAGCATTCTCATTGCTTGATCACTGTGACAAGCAAAGATAACGTCATCAAACCAATGCGTTTCTCCGCGAACTTGAACGCCAACCCCTTTTTCGTTGCGAACCACTTTTTCGACAGGACTATTAAGACGAATATTCTCCGCAAAGCCTTTGGTCAATGGTGGAATGTATGAACGTGAACCACCTTTAATCACATACCATTGTGGCCGGTTAGTCACATCTAGCAGACCGTGGTTGAGGAAGAAACGTAAGAAGAACATAAGAGGGAATGCACGCATGTCAGCTAAAGTCGACGACCAAATCGCAGCACCCATCGGTAATATGTAGTTATCGGTAAAGAAAGCACTGAATTTGTGTTCATCAAGGAACTCACCTAACGTCTGAGAGTGCGAGGATTGCTCGCTAGCGAAGCGCTTGGCAAGTTTATTGAAACGAAGTATCTCGAAGATAAATCGATAAAATTTAGGGTTTGCCCAGTTACGTTTTTGAGCAAACAATGTCGACACTGTGTGGCCGTTGTACTCTAGTCCGTTCCCATCATTTCTGACACTGAAGCTCATTTGAGTCGGCAGACCTTCAACGCCAATCTCGCTCATCATTTTAATGAAATTAGGGTACGTACGGTCGTTATAGACGATGAACCCAGTATCTATCGCGTATTCTTTACCATCAAGGCTCACATCAACGGTTGCAGTATGGCCACCGATGTAATCGTTCGCTTCAAACAGCGTTACATCATGTTCTTTATGCAAGTAATAACCACAAGTAAGGCCAGAGATTCCCGTTCCCACAATCGCTATCTTCTTTCTTCCTGCTGTTTTCATTTTTATTCCTTCTTATGATACGAGTTTAGCAGTTAGGCGAGCTTGCCAACTGTATGGAAGTAACGAGATAAAACGTAAAATACTGGTAAATCTCGCCGGGAAATAGATATAGGTCTTGTTGGCGGCTAACTGCTTCCTGATAGAGTCCGACGCTTGCTGAGTAGAAATGATCATTGGCATTTCGAAGTCGTTTTTGTCAGTCAACGGCGTTTCAACAAAACCAGGAAACACCGTTACCACTTTGATCCCTTTCTTTTTCAAGTCGACGGCGAGCGTGCGTGCAAAATAACTGACTGCCGCTTTGGATGCGCCGTAAGCTTCAGCACGAGGCAATGCCACTTCTGATGCGATAGAGCCAACAATAACAATGCGGTGCCCTCTCTCTAAATGCACTTGGCAGCCTTCAACGCAGTTGGCAACACCGACAACATTTACGTTCATCACACGCGCCATGAGTTTCGCGTCGACCACTCCCTCATCCATGTACTCACAATCGCCTGCGTTAAAAACCCATGTGTTTGGCGTAAATGGCAAATTAGAGAGCGCCTGCTGAGTTTCCTCATAATTTGTCACATCAAACTGCAATGTATGAATTTTGGAGGAAACTGCCTCCAGTTCTGCAAGAACATCTTGATTCCGACCACAAGCAATCACATTCCATTCTGAGTTCGCGTAATCTAGGGCAAGCTGCCTTCCTATTCCGGAGGTGGCGCCTGTGATTAAGATGGTGTTGTTCATTGTCCTAACCTCTGCTTGATGGTTTTAACGACTGAACCAAGTAACGGTAAATGCTCATAGAGCATCTCTCCGAGATCAAAATAGTCTCGGTGATAAATGACCTGACCTTCGCTAAATTTGAGGTGCGAAACACCATTGACGAGAATAGGCGCACCCTTCTGAAGTTTGGGATGCTGAAGGTCCATTGTCCAAGTTAGGAAGCCTGTATCTCCGACTTGTTGATGCTCATGGATTACAAAATCACAACTGATGACGTTGGCATATAATGAGGTGAAATAATCCGAAAGTGCTGGCCATCCTTCTAAACGATGCGCTGCGTCCTCAAATACTACATCTTGGTGATATATATCCTTAAGCAGATGTAAGTTCGCTTTGTTGAGCTTTTGATAGATATTGCCAACAGACTGTATGTCCATTTTTTACTCCTACACGCCCATTAAGTTGTACAAAATTATTATATGTACAAGATAGTTCATTCCACCAAAGTTGTACAAAAATAATTTTGTATAACTTTATTTCTGTAAGTAGTACGTGATGAAGTTCGCACGCGATCAATCGGCGAAAAAAAAGGCTTGGTCAAAACCAAGCCTTTTCAGCAGATTAACAATTATTTAAGTAGGAACAATTAGTATTGCTGGCCTCGCAACGCTGCAATACGTTTATCTAGCGGAGGGTGGCTCATTAATAGCTCAGTCAGCGACTGCTTGCCATTGATACCAAACGCCATCATGGTGCCATCCAGTTGAGATTCATGACTCACCTTCAAACGCTCTAGAGCCGCAATCATTTTTTCTTTGCCAACGAGGCGCGCAGCACCTGCGTCCGCGTGGAATTCGCGATGACGGCTGTACCACATAGTCAAGAAGCTAGCTAGGAAACCAAATACCAGTTCAAGCACCATGGATACGCCAAAGTAAACCATCATATTTGTACCTTGGCCTTCTTCATCATCGTTCGATGCCACGATATTGGCAATAAAGCGTGATAGGAAGATAACAAACGTGTTCACGACACCTTGCATCAACGTCATCGTGACCATATCACCATTTGCAATATGGCTCACTTCGTGTGCAAGTACTGCCTCTGCCTCATCACGAGTCATATTGTGTAAAAGACCAGTAGAAACGGCGACAAGAGAGTCATCTCGTTTTGCACCTGTCGCAAATGCATTGATATCTGGTGAATCATAAATAGCCACCGTTGGCATACCAATACCCACTTGTTGAGCTTGACGACCCACAGTTTCGACTAACCAATGCTCCGTTTCGTTGCGCGGGCTTTCAATGACCATACCACCAACCGAGCGTAGCGCCATACCCTTTGACATCATCAACGAAATAAATGCGCCACCAAAACCAAATACAGCAGCCATTACAAGTAAACCTGACAGACTGCCTGGTTGCATTCCAGTTACAGCGTAAACAATATTCAGAACAACACTAAGCACTAGCACGACAGCTAGGTTAGTTGCTAGGAATAACATAATTCGCTTCATTACTTTTCTCCGAGGAAGCTTATCGTTTTTTTAAAACGGATTGTTATAAGGAACAAATGGTAATCGCTATAAAAGCCAATTCCGTTGATTTTCATGTTCCGTGCGTTATAGATATAGTCTATCCGCGATAAAAACAAGGTTAAGCAATAAATTGCAACATTTGTTTTCGGGACTGAAATATTTGATTCAAGCGATTTCAAAACATGCTTTGGTAGGAGCCGGAACCTCCGTTCATATACATTTATCAAAATGATAAAATAAGCTCTGAGCTACCCATCATCTATTGATAGATGATCTTGGTGTTAAATCTATCACCTCTTAGCAACTTAGCTAGAAATTTTTTAATAGACCAAAAACAGTACGTTAGCTCTGCTATAGACTTTGGTCTTATTGTGCGGCTACATGGACATGCTAAATTCGAATGAGATGAACAAAACAGAGCCACTCTAAGTACATTGCAAAAAGTGCATTGGGTGAGCTCAAGAACTCCATGTATTGAGGGAAAAACCATGGTAGAAACTAACGACTATCAAATGGCTATTGATTTACTGCG
This sequence comes from Vibrio sp. 1159, assembly GCF_033340395.1. Classification (NCBI taxonomy): domain Bacteria; kingdom Pseudomonadati; phylum Pseudomonadota; class Gammaproteobacteria; order Vibrionales; family Vibrionaceae; genus Vibrio; species Vibrio sp. 1159. The sequence continues at coordinate 180,283 of NZ_JAWOWL010000005.1, forward strand.
TTGTCACCTAGGCATCTCAGAGGACGAGGCAAAGCAACAACTTGGTATTTCAACCGATCATCATATGTCTCAGCGTGTTGCAGAAACACAACAAGCATTGATGGGGCTCAGCCAAGATAAGTAATCTGACTTTTTAGGTTACACCAACAAGAAAGGGCCGCATTGCGCAGCCCTTTGGTTTTTTAGTCTTTTACCCTAAACACCATTAGTCAGTGTTTAGCAACGGCTCTACATTAATGTACTTGCCTAGCTCTTTACGTTTAGCACTTGGAATATATGGAATTTCCCCAAGCTTAGGTGCATCGATACGTGCTTCTAGCATCTCGATAATGTCAGCGTAGTGCTCTGTGCCTGGGTTGACGCGGTTTGCCACCCAGCCAACAAGATTCAAACCATCCGCTTTAATACTCTCTGCTGTGAGTAAAGCGTGGCTCAAACAGCCTAATTTAATGCCAACCACCAGTACAACAGGTAACTGCTCTTCTTTTACCCATGTAGATAAACAGTCCGTATCGGATACTGGCACACGCCAGCCTCCAGCACCTTCAACGAGAACAACATCGGCTTGCTGCTTATGTTGAGCCAGTTTTTGACTCAGAACATCGTAGCTTATTTCGACATGTTCATGCTTCGCTGCAATGTGGGGAGAAGCAGGCAACTCTAAAGCGTATGGGTTCACATCATCATAGGCCACATCGAGTGTTGCGGCGTCTTGTAAGTGTAAAGCATCAGAGTTACGCCATCCGGCTTCAGTCTTGTCACTCCCTGCTGCCACTGGCTTATAACCAATAGTGTTTAGTCCTTTTGCAGCGATCGCTTGCAAAATGGCTTTAGACGCTACCGTCTTTCCAACATCAGTATCCGTACCAGCAATAAAAAAAGCATCAATCATAGATGTATTACTCCAAAACAAACCTGATAACTTGCAGGTAGAAGACCTTGATCGTTTTTAAACGCTTGGTACGCATGCTCAACTTTTAACAAAGTCTCGCGACTAGTTAAACCGTGTGGGCGCCCGCTTACGTGATTTGCACCTATACCTTTGAGGTCACGCATAACTGAAAATGCAGAGTCGTACCAAACTGTGATGGTGGTCAAGTCTAGTTGATGGCTGTCACATCGAGATTGCGCTAACGCAATTTTTACCTGATTGAGCGTTAGAAAGTTATTGACGTGTTGATATGCATCAATTTTTTCCCATGATGCACGCAGCTCATACAGTGATCCATCAACCAGTGTAGAGAACCACGCTTTCCCACCATTTTTTAGCACGCGGCGCACTTCTTTTAGTGGGTAACTTAAATCTGTACACCATTGCAGCGCTAAACTTGAAAACACGTAATCGAAGCTATCATCGTCAAATGGTAAGTTTTCAGCATCAGCAACTTGGTAGTGCATTCGTACTGCACCACAACGCTGCTCTGCTTTATCTAACATGGCTTGAGAGATATCGCCGCAGACTACTTCCGCACCGCGTTGTTGAAGTAGTTGGGAGAAATAACCCGTGCCACAACCTAAATCCAATACACGTTTTCCCGTCAAGTTTTCAGGAAGTTTATCAAGCAGCTGATGCCCGACATCACGTTGAAAAGCCGCATGTTTATCGTATGTTTCTGCTGCTTTACCAAACGAAGAGGCAATCGCGTCTTTATCTTGATGGAAACTCTCTAACGCGAGCGTTTGCGCTAATGCGGTAGTTGCATTATCCATTACAGCGCTCCTAATGCTTGCTTCAATGCCATTGAAAGCGTTTTAACTTGTTCGTTGGTGTGATTGGCAGTGAGTGTGATTCGAAGGCGAGACGTCCCTTTAGGTACCGTCGGTGGTCGAATAGCGGTAACCCAAATGCCGTTTTGGCGACAAGCGCTCGCAACCTGCAAAGCCAGTTCAGATTCACCAATCACAAACGGCTTAATCGAAGTCTGAGTCTCAACAAAGCCCTCCAGATCGCTGAGGCAGTCTCGATACACTTCACTAAGCTCTGAAAGCTTTTCACGTCGCCAAGACTGCTCTTGAACGATAGAAACCGCATGCGTTAGCGCATAGGCTTGTGCCGGAGGCATCGCTGTGGAATACACATGGTGACGAGCAAACTGAGTTAAAAAGTCCCCCGTTGCGTGGTCACATAAAATAGCCGCGCCAGACATACCAAACGCTTTGCCGAAAGTAACGATCAGTATCTCGGGTTTAACCGTTGCCAACTCACAAGAACCACCACCGGATTGACCAAGAACGCCAATACCATGAGCGTCATCGACAGCAAACCAAGCATCATGACTACGAGTGACTTCAGCTATATCGCTAAGCGGCGCACAGTCGCCGTCCATGCTGAATACCCCTTCAGTCACAACTAGATGGTTGTCTTCGCTATTAATCAGCGACTTTAGGTGCTCGATGTCATTGTGTTTGAAGCGCTTCATCTTAGCTGGTGACAACGCCCCCGCTTCCATCAGTGAGGCATGGTTCAAACGGTCTTGGATCAATACGTCTGATTTTTCCAACAAGGTGAACAACAAGGCTTGATTAGCACTGAATCCAGAACCAAACAGAATTGCTCTGTCGTAACCCAACCATTCGGTCAGTGCGGCTTCTAAATTGCTGTGCGCGGCACTAAAGCCAGTCACCATCGGTGATGCTCCACTGCCACTACCATATACGCTTAAACCTTGCTGCCAAGCCCGAACAAGCGCTTGGTCATTAGCCAATCCCAAATAATCATTACTTGAGAAATTAATGTAGCGTCTACCTTCGTGTTCCAAAACGGACTGGTTACCGGCAAACACCACATTCATAGAACGATTCAACCCTTGCGTTTTACGCTCAGCAAGGGCGGACTCGATACGAGATTTAAACGCTGGCATCGTAGAAAAGGTCGTCTTTTGTCGGACGGGCAGCAACGCGCTCTACGACGCGATCGAGTAACTCGTTTTCTTCGATTTCATCAGGCTTTTGAGACACCTCTTGGCTGTTAATACCGAGCTTGTTGAACAGCATCATGTCTTTGTCTTCAGAAGGGTTTGGCGTGGTCAGAAGCTTGCAGCCATAGAAAACGGAGTTTGCACCCGCCATAAAACACAGCGCTTGCATTTGTTCGTTCATGTTTTCACGGCCAGCGGATAAACGAACGGCTGATTGAGGCATCATGATTCGTGCAATCGCAATCAGGCGAATGAAATCGAAAGGCTCAACATCATCCACTTCTTCCAGTGGTGTCCCCTTTACCTTCACGAGCATGTTGATTGGAACGCTTTCAGGGTGTACCGGTAAGTTAGCCAATTCAACCAACAAACCAGCTCGGTCGTTAGCACTTTCACCCATGCCGATGATGCCACCGGAACAAATCTTCATGCCAGCATCACGAACGTGAGACAAAGTATCTAAACGGTCTTGGTAAGTACGTGTGGTAATGATGTTGCCGTAAAATTCAGGTGAGGTATCTAGGTTGTGGTTGTAGTAATCCAGACCTGCGGTTGCCAATTGCTTTGCTTGATCTGGCGTCAGCATGCCTAATGTCATACACGTTTCTAAACCCATGCCCTTCACGCCTTTGATCATGTCGGTCAAATGTGGCATGTCACGCTCTTTCGGGTTTTTCCATGCTGCGCCCATACAGAATCGAGTAGAACCAGCATTTTTGGCTTTTTGCGCAGCATCGAGTACGCGTTCTACTTCCATCAGACGCTCTTTTTCGATGTCTGTGGTGTAACGAGCACTCTGAGGACAGTACTTACAATCTTCTGGACAAGCACCTGTCTTAATCGACAGAAGCGTGCTTACTTGAACATGGTTGGTTTGTTGATATTGACGATGTACAAGCTGCGCTTCGAATAGGAGATCCATGAATGGTTTTTCCATGAGATCGCGCACTTCAGCATGCGTCCAGTTATGACGAACTTCCACGTGTATTCCTTTAGTCACTTTTGTTGTTGTGTTGACAGTCTACTGAGTCTCGATAAACTGTCAACACGACGCAAAAGAACAAAGTTTACATCTGTCTGTTTTTTAATCTAAATTATTATTGGAATCGCACATGGATCTCGCCTTCGACCGCCAGCATATCTGGCATCCTTACACTTCTACATTGACACCTCTGACCTGCTACCCAGTGGCATCGGCAAATGGTGTGCACATTAAATTGGAAGATGGTACTGAGCTGGTCGATGGCATGTCTTCTTGGTGGTCGACGATCCACGGCTATAACCATCCGCACTTAAATCAAGCCGCTCACCAGCAAATCGATAAGGTCTCTCACGTGATGTTTGGCGGGATTACCCACCAGCCAGCAATCAGTTTGTGTAAGAAGTTGCTATCCCTAGCACCAAGTAATCTTGAACATGTATTCCTTGCCGATTCAGGCTCTGTTGCCGTAGAAGTCAGCTTAAAAATGGCACTTCAATATTGGCATGCAAAAGGCGAACGCCGACCGAAGTTTCTTACTTTGCGACACGGTTATCACGGCGATACGTTTGCGGCGATGTCGGTCACCGATCCTGACAACTCAATGCACTCTCTCTACAAAGGCTTTTTGCCTGAGCATATCTTTGCGGAGTCACCAACTTGTGGTTATTGGGATGAATGGAAGCCAGAAGACCTTACCGACTTCGAGCACAAGATTGAGACGCACCATCAAGAACTTGCTGCGGTGATCCTAGAACCTATTGTTCAAGGCGCAGGCGGCATGCGCATCTACCATCCAGAATTTCTCAAAGGCGTGCGTAGACTTTGCGACAAATACGGTCTGTTATTGATTGCAGATGAGATCGCTACCGGTTTTGGACGCACAGGTAAATTGTTTGCCTGCGAACATGCGGATATTCAACCAGACATTCTGTGTGTCGGGAAAGCACTTACTGGCGGCTACATGACCCTCTCTGCGACCCTCGCGAGCAAACACGTAGCAGACACTGTTTGTGGTGGTGATGCTGGTTGTTTTATGCACGGTCCAACCTTTATGGGGAATCCACTCGCTTGTGCCGTAGCTACTGCAAGTTTGGAATTGATCGAGCAAGGTGATTGGAAGCAACAAACCCAACAAATTGAAACGCTGTTTTCTGAGTTACTACCAAAACTTGAAGAATACGACTTGGTGAAAAACACCCGTTGGTTGGGTGCTATTGGCGTAGTGGAGACGCTTCGCCCTGTGAATATGGAAACCATCCAAGCCTTGTTTGTTGAACACGGAGTGTGGATTCGTCCATTTGGCAAACTGATTTATATGATGCCGCCGTTCATCAGCAAGCCAGAAGATATTGAGAAGCTAGTTAACGCGATTGATGCAGCGTTGCAACGTAAAGACTGCTTCGCTTCATAGTTCCATTCAATACGAAAACGGTTTGAGTATGAGACTCAAACCGTCTCGTTATTTATTAGAGCAGTAAAGCTATCGAAGTTGACTGTCTTTACTCGCTCGTCGATTGAACAATGCTTGGCGTTGAGATACCAATTCGATTGTTGACTGACATTCGATACACAAACGAACGCCTTTCATTGCAAGACGACGCGCTTCTGGGATCTCATCACCACACTCATCGCAGTAATGGGTGCTCTCACCCTTTGTGATACTGCCACGAACACGGGAAATCTCGTCGTCTATTGTGTTTTGAATTTGTTGGCTGACGCTATCGTCGTTTGCCCACCCTACGGCCATAAGCCCTCCTCGTTACTTGAATGAGAAAATCTACTTACCGTGGTAAGGTGGATGATTATATCGATTACAAATAACAAGATAATTAGGGTAAACTCGAAAACACTATTACGTTTTGGTAATAATCACTCTGTAATCGATTATTCGGCACTCTCATGGAAAAGCAATGCAAGGTTACTCATACTTCCTTCCTCACATTCAAAGTACTGGATTTGTTCAGGCTCTCTCAAAGTAACACTGAGTATCTTCTCTACCTCACCAAACTCCTCGCTAAAGTACTCACTGACTAATATGACCCGCTCACCAATACTAAATTCCAGTGACTTCTCATCTACCAATGCTCGATGGTAATGTTCGACACGATAATCTTGAGGTTTTATCCGCTGTAAAACTGGGCTTTTATTCGCAATAGACTTATAAAGGATAAGCCCGCCTTTGGCTTGATCTATCGAAATACTAAAGTTCATAGTTTGGTTTACTGAACATTCAAAGACTTTTCTAGGCGAGGTGCTAGCAACAGCAAATGTGCTCATAATGGCAATACTTACCCCCCAAGTGACCGCCAATCGTTTCATTACCATTCAGCCAACACCTTAAATAGCGACTGTTCAGACATACGGGTTAATACATATCCATGTGAAGATGAATACGAGCCACTGAGTACACTATTCTCTTTCTCAATAACGATATCCTCGATGCCGTCAGCGTTGTAATCACCTTTTGCTACAATCGTAATGACTTGAAAGCCATCGGTCGCGTCGAAGTACTCTGCTCTCACTTCACTGGAGACATGAGTTCTTTGGATATGGTCTGCTTCATCCCACGTTGATAGTGTCTTTGCTTTCTCAGCACTTTCGTTAGAAATAACAAAAGCAAGCGCACTTGGGGTTAAATTAGGAAAGTTATCGTCTAACTTAAATTTCGATATAAATGAGCGCTTGGAGGCGGTTAACTTTGCCATCTCACTCCATGTTTGACACTGAGTTAAATACGCTTTAAACACGCCGTATTCATAAGCTTTAGCCGCAGTAAAACCCGCAGAGTTTGCAGTAGCTAAGTCTTTGCAATTAGACACCGATTTCGTATCGCCAGACGCATTTGCCAACTCAAGCCCATATCCCCAGTCGAGTGAATTACGCAGCTGCATACTTTCTTCGGATGGTTGTGCTAATTCGCGCGCAAAAAAGCGTTCGGTTCGCTCACTATCTAAGTATTGAGGTTGAATAAGTTCACTTGCGATAACCCTCCCGAAAACAAGCAAGGTAAGCGCAAAAATAACACGTAATAAAAAATGATTTACTGGCATAACGTTTAACAACAAAGACAAATGAGGACGTTAGCTTGTCACGTGAAAAACCGCTTAGAAAAATATCATTTATCTCCTACTGCCAGATTCTGGGCGAGCTCGTCACTAATGCGTGTGCTAATTACATAACAACGTATTTTCACTCGACGCAGATAACAAAAAACCCAGCGCAAAGGCTGGGTTTTGGTGTTCTAGTGGTTAATGAATTAACCGATGTGCGTTGCGCCCGCCATGTACTTCTGAAGTACTGTAGGGATTGCAATGCGGCCGTCTGCTTCTTGGTTGTTTTCTAGGATAGCAACCATTGTACGACCTACAGCAAGACCAGAACCGTTTAGCGTGTGTACAAGCTCAGGTTTCTTCTCGCCTTTACGACGGAAACGCGCTTGCATACGACGAGCTTGGAAATCCCACATGTTAGAACATGAAGAGATCTCACGGTAAGTTTCTTGAGCAGGAACCCAAACTTCTAGGTCGTAAGTCTTACGAGCGCCAAAGCCCATGTCACCTGTACATAGAACCACTTTACGGTAAGGAAGCTCAAGAAGTTGTAGAACTTTCTCAGCGTGACCTGTTAGCTCTTCTAGTGCGTTCATTGAATCTTCTGGCTTAGTGATTTGTACTAGCTCAACTTTGTCGAACTGGTGCATACGAATAAGACCACGAGTATCACGACCGTAAGAACCTGCTTCTGAGCGGAAACATGGCGTGTGCGCTGTCATCTTAATTGGTAGATCCGCTTCGTCAGAAATCGTGTCACGAACTAGGTTCGTTACAGGTACTTCTGCAGTAGGGATTAGAGACAGTTTACGTGGCTCTTCGTCGTTTACTTTTTCCGCTAGAGGCTCTGTGTGGAAAAGGTCTTTACCGAACTTAGGAAGCTGACCAGTACCGAATAGGCTGTCAGAGTTTACTAGGTAAGGTACGTACATTTCTGTGTAGCCGTGCTCTTCAGTGTGAAGATCTAGCATAAACTGAGCGATTGCACGGTGTAGACGAGCGAATTGGCCTTTCATCACGATGAAACGTGCGCCAGTGATCTTAACTGCACTTGCGAAGTCTAGACCGTCGCCCATTTCGCCTAGGTCAACGTGATCTTTCAGTTCGAAGTCGTAAGACTTTGGCTCACCCCAACGAGAGATTTCAACGTTGTCGTTTTCATCTTTGCCATCTGGCACTTCATCTGCTGGGATGTTTGGTACAGAAAGCGTGAATTCGTCTAGTTGAGCCATTACTTGCTCAAGTTCAACTTTCTTCGCATCAAGATCGCTACCTAGCGTACCGATTTGTTTCTTGATCTCTTCTGCGCCTTCTTTGTCGCCAGCCGCCATTTTTTGGCCGATTTGCTTGGAGATGGAGTTACGCGTGGATTGTAAATTTTCTACTTCTACTTGAATGGACTTACGTTGTTCTTCAAGTTTACGAATAGTATCTACGTCTAGCTTAAAGCCACGACGCGCCAGTTTAGCAGCTGTTTCATCCAGCTCTGTACGAAGTAATTTAGAATCCAGCATTGTTAATCCTATGCTTTTTGTTGTGAAATCACGCGCACTTTCCAAGCGTACGCGTTAAAAAAATTTACTAAACAAATGTATCCAAAAACGCCTACTTTTCATAGCGCTTTTGTGGGCTATTTGCGTCTAAAGTAGCCAAGTAATCTAACTTTTCGCCGATTTTGGTCTCCAGACCACGATTTGTCGGCTGATAGTACCTACGATCGCCCATTTCAGGCGGCAAATATTGCTCACCTGCTGCGTAAGCACCAGGCTCATCGTGAGCATAACGATACTCAGCCCCATAACCCATGTCTTTCATCAAACTGGTTGGCGCATTTCGAAGGTGATGCGGCACTTCATATTCAGGTAAGTTATGAGCGTCTGTGAGCGCTTGTTTCCACGCCACGTATACCGCATTACTTTTTGGCGCACACGCTAAGTACACGATCGCCTGTGCAATCGCACGTTCACCTTCTGCTGGACCAACTCGGGTAAAGCAATCCCAAGCAGACAGTGCCACTTGCATTGCGCGAGGGTCAGCATTACCTACATCTTCCGATGCTATCGCAAGTAATCGACGGGCAATATAAAGAGGATCACATCCCGCTGCAATCATACGCGCAGACCAATACAGCGCAGCATCTGGGTTTGAGCCACGAATTGATTTGTGAACCGCAGAGATTAAGTCGTACCAGATGTCACCTTTGTTATCGAAGCGAGAGACCTTCTCCCCTGCTACTTCCGCAAGCAACTTAAGCGTGATCTCTTTTTCACCCTGCGCATTGTCTTCTGCCATATCGTAGAGGAGCTCAAGATAATTGAGAGACATACGAGCATCACCGTTTACCAGTTCTGCTAGACGGTCTAATACGTTATCAGCGAAGTGTGCAGGTGTATTACCCAGCCCACGTTCTTTGTCGCTTATGGCTTGGTTCAACGCCAACGAGATTTCATCTTTGTCGAGAGACGTTAGCTTGTACACACGCGCACGTGACAGCAATGCGTTGTTTAGCTCAAACGATGGGTTTTCTGTCGTCGCTCCAATAAAGGTAACCGTGCCATCTTCAATATGCGGCAAAAATGCGTCTTGCTGAGATTTGTTGAAGCGATGCACCTCATCCACAAACAAGATGGTGCGGCGACCCGCCATTTTATTCTCACGTGCTTTCTCGATTGCTGCACGGATTTCTTTCACACCAGATGTTACGGCAGACACGCGCTCAACTTCAGCATTGGCATAGTTTGCAGCCACTTCCGCTAATGTCGTTTTGCCTGTGCCTGGTGGTCCCCAAAGGATCATAGAGTGAATGTGACCCGCCTCTAGCGCACGGCGCAGTGGCTTACCAGGGCCTAAAATGTGCTGTTGTCCAATGTATTGCTCGATTGTTTCCGGTCTCATACGAGCAGCAAGGGGACGAAAATCTTCGTCCCCCGAGAAATCTAATGTGTAATTACTCACTACCAATTAATTCCTTTGGTCATCCACTTCCACACCTTTTGGAATTGTGAATGTGAATCTGTCTGCTTTTGGTTTACCCAGCTTCACGTTGTTAAAGGTGAACAAACCTTTTTGACCGTCTTGCTCAACCACGTTGAAGCCTTTCACGACACCTTTGGCATCAATATTAATCTGGAATTGACCTTGTGTGGAGTCTACTGCGGTAGGAACGAGAGTAAACTGGTCACCTTTTTGAGATATTTTGTAGTTATTCCAATCACTTGCTCGGTTACGCGTTAGCAAAACAAATGGCGTTTGCTCTGTTGCTTGCTCTTGCCAGTAGATGCTCACTTGCTCGATGAATGGGCTGTAGTACCACAATGTCTTACCGTCAGAGACCAATAGGTTCTCATCAGGGAATGTTGTACTCCAACGGAACAGGCTTGGGCGGGCAATTTCAACCGTACCTTCTCCTTCCATCACCGTTTCGCCTTCAGGGCTGATAACCTGCTGAGAGAAATCCGCACTAAAGCCATCATTCATAGAAAGGCGTTTGTTTAATTCATCTTTAGGAGACGCTGCGTGCGCAGTAGAGAAGAGGGAAAAGCTTAAAACAAGCGCAGAGAAAAGTTTCGCTGAAAATAGTTTTTTCATTCAGATACCTATTATTAGAACCACTCACCTCAGTTGGACTGAGGTGAGTAACACAAGTTCATTAATCTTTTGGTGGCGCAGGTGCCAGTACTTCACGGTTACCGTTATGACCCGGAGCACTTACGATGCCCTGAGCTTCAAGCTGCTCTACAATACGGGCGGCACGGTTGTAACCTATCTTAAATCGGCGCTGAACTCCGGAAACCGAACCTCGACGTGATTGAACCACGTGCTCAACAACTTGATCGAAGAGCGGGTCTACATCTTCATCCGCTTCCATTTGCTCACCTGGCAATAGACTTTCTGGAGTTTGATCTCCACTGATGATCTCTTCAATGTAGTTCGGTTTACCACGCGCTTTCCAGTTGTTTACAACAGCATGAACATCATCATCTGATGCAAATGCACCGTGAACACGAGTTGTATGACTTGATCCCGGCGGTAGATACAACATATCACCCATACCAAGTAGTGATTCTGCGCCGCCTTGATCTAGGATTGTACGAGAGTCCGTTTTAGTCGATACCGTAAACGCAACACGAGTTGGAATGTTCGCTTTAATTAGACCGGTAATAACATCAACCGATGGACGCTGAGTCGCAAGAATTAAGTGAATACCTGCCGCACGCGCTTTTTGCGCCAAGCGAGCAATCAGTTCTTCAACTTTCTTACCTACCACCATCATTAGGTCAGCAAATTCGTCAACAACAACGACGATGTAAGGCAGCTTTTCTAGCAATGGCGGTTCAGTATCCATGCTGTCGCCTTCTTGCCAGAACGGGTCATGGATTGGGTGGCCCGCTTCTGCTGCCATCTTCAATTTTTCGTTGAAGCCCTTCACATTACGTACACCTAATGCCGACATCAATTTGTAACGACGTTCCATCTCGCCCACACACCAACGCAGAGCATTTGATGCGTCTTTCATATCAGTCACAACTTCAGAAAGAAGATGAGGGATACCTTCATAAATAGAAAGCTCTAGCATTTTCGGGTCAATCATGATGAAGCGTACATCTTCTGGACCTGCTTTATACAGCATGCTCAAAATCATCACGTTCACACCCACCGACTTACCAGAACCTGTTGTACCTGCTACTAACACGTGAGGCATCTTCGCAAGATCTGCCACCACAGCTTCGCCCGCAATGTCTTGACCTAGCACAACCGTTGTTGGTGACGTTGCTTGCTCAAACTGAGGGCTACTGATGACATCAGATAAATAGACCGTCTGACGACTCATGTTTGGCAGTTCCAAACCGATGTAAGGCTTGCCAGGGATTACTTCCACAACACGTACCGCCATCGCAGACAATGCACGCGCTAAGTCAGTTGAAAGACCAGAAATACGACTTACTTTCACCCCTGGCGCCAAATCAAGCTCAAAACGAGTGATCACTGGACCAGGATAAATACCAACCACATCGGCTTTGATTTTGTAGTCAGCGAGTTTGCTCTCTACCAATCGAGCGACCTGCTCTAGCGCATCACGGTCGATAAAGTTTTCACGTTTTTCTGGATGATAAAGCAACTCGAGCGTTGGGAGTGGCTCTTCCGGAACTGGCAAGTTTTCTTCTTTCTGTACCAAAAATGGGTTCTGTGTTGCAGCGACTTTGGCTTGCGCATTGGAAACCATATCTTGGAATGCGGTAACATCTTGGTCGTTGTCTTGGACCTCTTCCACCTCCACTTTTTGAGGTGCAGGTTCAAATGTTGTTGAAGGTGTTGCAACTTGCTGATGAGGCGTTGTTGGCTGTGCTTGCTGTGCAGGCTGAGATTCCACTTCGTCTTCATCATCTAACACATCAAAGTCAGAGATCGTAGGCTCAATATGTTGGCTCGATTCTGTTTGCGCCGTGATGCTATCTAATACAGCAGAATCAATTGCAGGCTCTTCATGTACAGGATGCTCAATACTTGGCTGCTGTACTTGCTCTGCTTCAAATTGTTCGTACTCCGCATAATCTGGTTCAACACTGATCGGTTCTTCTGTAGCTGTATGTGGCTCTACATAGGAAGAGTAAGTGTCTGCAAATGATGGGGCTGCCTGTTCTTCAGTTCCCCAGTCATCTGCTTGTTGCGCCGCTGCTTCAAGCTCTTCTATCGTAACATTCAGTTGCTTGGTGCGTTCCAAGAGCGGATCAACGTTATCAGTGTTAACCGTATGGATAGGTTGTGTTTGAGGCTCAGGTTCAGCATAAACTGGCGCAGCATTAACCGTAGCCTTGCGTTGTGGTGGCGTCGGTTCTACCATCGCCTGTTCCGCAGGCTTATCAGGTTTCGCTTGCGGCATATAAATAGGATACTCATGCGCTGGCGCCGATTCTTTCGGTTCATCGACGTCGTATGCCGTTAAATGAGGAAGCGGCTCATCATCAATTTCATAATCTACATTATGTTTAGGCGTAGAGACTTTGTCTTCTACAAACTCATCAAGCTGAGGTTCTAAAACTTCCTGCTCTGAACCTCTTGCCTTATTTGCAAGCGCGGCAATTAGTGCTAACGCACGATCACCAAGCCATTCCACGATGTTAAGCCATGAGATGCCAGTGAAGAGCGTAAAGCCCGCTCCCCACAAGAACAGCAATACCAATGTGGTACCGAGTACATTCAATGTAGGTAAAGCGAGGCTAGACAACACATCCCCGACCACACCTCCGGATGAAAAATACCAAATGTCATCAAAATTAATATCGGCAAGACCGCAACTGGTCATAATAAGGACGACCAGACCGAGCAGCCTTGTACCCCATAGCATGAAATCAATGGGCTCATCTTCTCCTCGTTTACGGCAAATCACCCATGCAGCCGCCGCTAGCAAGAAAGGGATTGGGTAAGCGAGAGAGCCAAATGTGAAGAATAGAGTATCGGCTAGCCAAGCGCCGAAAAGGCCACCAGCATTATCGATATCCCCTCCCCATGCGGTTTGGGACCAAGAAGGATCGGCCGGACTGAAGGTAAATAGTGCAACCGCAAGCAATACCGAGCTAAGAACGCCAACGATAAAGCAGCACTCTTTTAAGCGTTGGAAGCCATTTAAGCGTGAAGACTGGGGCTCTTCACTGGTTTTGATAATGGTTTCGACTTTCTTTGCGTTCTCTTTGAACATAAATCAACTTGAATATGGAAATGAAATAGGAAATTGCAAAACATTCCGAGCGGCATCAAGCCGCTCGGTAAATTGATTTAACCATATCAAGGAGAAAAACCCAATTACTCTCTGGCGAAAGCGGAAGCATATACCGCTTTCTTTGCAAGAAATTAACGAGTTTTGATCACAAGCTGGTTAGATTGTTTCACTTCTTCCATAACAACGTATGTGCGAGTGTCATTTACGCCAGGTAGACGTAGTAACGTATCGCCCAATAGTCGGCGGTAAGCACCCATATCTGATACACGGGTTTTAAGAAGATAGTCAAAGTCACCTGAAACAAGATGACACTCTTGTATGTCGTCTAGCTTTTGAACAGCTGAGTTAAACTGCTCAAACACATCCGGCGCACCACGGTTTAGCGTAATCTCAACGAATACTAATAGTGATGCATCCAGGAACTGCGGATTCAATAATGCAGTATACCCTGTGATATACCCCTGACGCTCTAAGCGACGTACACGCTCCAAACATGGCGTTGGAGAAAGTCCCACACGTTTTGAAAGCTCAACGTTTGAAATACGACCGTCTTTCTGCAGCTCATTAAGAATGTTGCGGTCGATACGGTCTAGTTCCTTGGACGGCTTTTTATAGTTGTCTGCCATTTTTTATTCCACCTTATTACTTCCTTGCAAAAAAATATACTACAACTTTTTAATATTTGGTGCCAAATTTTACAAATCTATAACTATACTAGTTATTAATTCGACAATAACACCCTACTAACAGTTAATACAACCATTATAGAAAGAGGATACAGGATGATCATTGGCGTACCTAAGGAAATCAAGAATCACGAATATCGTGTTGGTATGATCCCAGCTAGCGTGAGAGAACTCATCTCACATGGTCACCAAGTTTTAGTTGAGACCAATGCAGGTGCCGGCATTGGTTTTTCAGACGATGATTACATCGCTGTCGGCGCATCCATTCTCCCTCATGCTGCTGACGTATTTGCGCAAGCAGACATGATTGTAAAAGTAAAAGAACCCCAAGCAGTAGAGAGAGCAATGCTCCGCGAAGGGCAAATTTTATTTACTTATTTACACCTAGCACCAGATTTTCCACAAACTGATGAGCTAATCAAGAGCAAAGCTGTCTGTATAGCCTATGAGACTGTAACAGATAATATGGGTCGTTTGCCACTGTTAGCACCAATGTCAGAAGTGGCAGGTCGGATGTCTATCCAAGCTGGTGCGCAAACGTTGGAAAAATCGCACGGCGGTCGTGGTCTGCTCCTAGGCGGCGTACCTGGTGTTGAACCTGCAAAAGTCGTTATCGTTGGTGGTGGCGTTGTTGGTGCAAACGCTGCTCGTATGGCGGTTGGCCTTCGCGCTGACGTCACCATTCTAGACCGTAACGTAGACACACTTCGTAAGCTTGACGAAGAATTCCAAGGTCGCGCAAAAGTGGTTTATTCTACTGAAGACGCTATCGAGAAGCATGTTCTAGAAGCGGACCTTGTTATCGGTGCCGTTCTAATTCCTGGCGCAGCAGCACCTAAACTGGTCACTAAAGAGCACATTGCTAAGATGAAGCCTGGTGCGGCAGTGGTTGACGTGGCAATTGACCAAGGCGGTTGTTTCGAAACTTCGCACGCGACAACTCACGCAGATCCAACTTACATCGTTGATGAAGTGGTTCACTACTGTGTAGCAAATATGCCTGGCGCAGTTGCTCGCACTTCAACATTTGCACTCAACAACGCTACACTTCCATACATCGTGAAGTTAGCAAATAAAGGCTACCGCGAAGCACTTCTAGAAGATAAAGGCTTCCTTGAAGGTCTAAACGTTATTCACGGAAAAGTAACGTGTAAAGAAGTAGCAGAAAGCTTTGACTTGGAATACGTTGAACCAACTCAAGCTATCGCTATGTTTAATTAATGACAAAATAAAACATAACTTGTCACGTTTTGTTTACAAAAGCCCACTCATAAGTGGGCTTTTTCATATAGAGCGTTTGGCTATAAAGAATAACTAAATCTTATATGCACAAATTAAAATATTTCTAGGTGTGACCGATTTAGGGCAAAACTCTGACAATCTAACACGGTAACCACGTTCTTCAAGATAAAGCACTTTATCTAATGCGAGCCAGATCTCCAACGGACGTTGAAAAACAAGTTGCACTAAGCTCATTCTCTCCATTTGCCAGAAGCGTTGTTCGCTTAACTTTTCAAAATGAGAGAAATCGATTTCTTGAGGAAGAACAATGCCTTTTTGCTCCGCTGCCCAGCGACAGAACGATTCAAAACCATCACTTAATTGCGACTTACGGATACTCGGCACAGGCTGATACTCTGCCATTCCCAAAGCTTGTCGCGTGATCAAATCAAACCCAAGACGAAACATCATTTCCTGCTGACGATGACGACGCACGCGCTCTCCTCCCGTCACCGTTTGTTGTAATGGGATACGCAGTTCTTGCTTAGACAATGAGAGAGAAGAAGCCCTGCCCGATTCCGACATCGGCTGGTATTGTTCCGACTGAATCAAGTGGTAACAACAAGGTGATATGGTCATCGCAGCAATCCCATTTTCACTGCCGTACTGCAT
Source organism: Vibrio sp. 1159 (assembly GCF_033340395.1). Taxonomy (NCBI): domain Bacteria; kingdom Pseudomonadati; phylum Pseudomonadota; class Gammaproteobacteria; order Vibrionales; family Vibrionaceae; genus Vibrio; species Vibrio sp. 1159. The sequence goes on from NZ_JAWOWL010000005.1 coordinate 196,530, forward strand.
TAGACGAACGTGAAGGTCACCGCATGCATGCAGTGCTACTGCGTGTTGCGTTGGCTTAAACACGGCTTTCGCTTTGCTATCAAACGCGTCGCCTTGAATAAACGTCATCTTCCAATGATGTTCATTGGCTGCTTGTTGTCCCGAATCGCACAGTGCTTGTTGGTATTCAAAGCTGGTTACAGGCTGATCGGTTTGCGTGGTCAGGATTCGCCCCAAGTAACCTTTACCTGAGCACCATTCTAGCCATTCTTCGCCACAGTGTTGTTGAATTGCAGCTTCACCCATCGAGCTAATTTGCTCCAACTTACGTCCCGGAATACCGTTATCTAAACCACGAGCGAGTTCCAAGCCGTTTAACGACAAAAGCTCTAAATGAGTCAGTTTTGCGAGTTGTTCAAGCTCAGGCAAAAACGGACTAAGTGCTTTTAACGCGAGTTCTGGTGCTGCTTTGTATTCTTCGATTTGAGAGGGAGTAAGAGACGCTAGCCATTGGCACAGTCGAGGATGTTGCTCCTGCCAAGGTAATGATGTGTGAATGCTGCTTTTAAAAGGCTCGAATCGCCACAAAGATTGGTTTTCGATTAAGCAGTCATTAATAAATTGAAATTGCGTTTTCATAGCTCCCCCTACAACGAGCGCATTGTAGAGGGAATCGAAACATCAATGAAGTGTTATCTCACCGGAAGCTCGATGTCTTTAAACATCTCTTCGATTTCTGCATTAGACTTCAACGAAATCGCCTGCTCAACCACTGGACGCGTTAAGTGCGGTGCAAAACGCTCCATAAAATCGAACATGTAAGAGCGTAAGAATGTACCACGGCGGAAGCCGATGCTCGTGGTGCTCGCACCAAACAAATGGCTCGCATCTATTGCAACCAAGTCACCGTCCTGCTCTTCATCCACAGCCATGCTTGCAATCACACCCACACCAATACCCATACGAACGTAAGTTTTAATGACGTCTGCATCAGTTGCAGTGAACACCACTCGCGGGGTTAAACCTTCGCGGTTGAATGCTGTATCCAGCTCTGAACGGCCAGTAAAACCGAACACGTAAGTGACTAATGGGTAAGCGGCAAGATCACTGATCGTTACTTTGTCTTTCTTCGCTAGTGGGTGGTCTTTAGGCACAACTATTGAACGATTCCAGTGATAACAAGGCAGCATGATGGCATCTTGATATAAGTGAAGCGCTTCTGTCGCAATCGCAAAATTCGCTGTGCCTTTAGCTATCGCCTCAGACATTTGTGACGGTGTACCTTGGTGCATGTGTAACGACACTTTTGGATAACGAGAAGTAAAACCTTTGATGACATCTGGCAGTGCATAACGAGCCTGCGTATGTGTCGTGGTGATATTCAGCGTCCCCATTTCTGGATGGGTGTGCTCTCCAGCCACCGCTTTGATACTTTCTACACGAGCGAGAATTTCTTGCGAGATACGTACAATTTCTTCACCAGCTGGCGTCACTTGCGTTAAGTGCTTACCGCTACGTTCAAAAATCTGAATGCCTAACTCATCTTCCAGCAACCGAACCTGTTTACTGATACCTGGCTGAGAGGTATATAAGCTTTCCGCCGTTGCAGATACATTCAGATTATGGTTTACAACCTCAACAATATACTTCAGCTGCTGCAGTTTCATCGTAATCCCTTACTTATTCATGAGAGAGTTTATTGGCCACTCAAGCGAGCGATATAATAATTAGTTATAACGCGTTCAAATCGAAATGAACAGCAATTTCTAACTTATACCTCAATCACATACTAATAATCTTCAAGCAAGAAACAATATGCACAAAGTTGAGCCAATAAATGACCGAAGTTCTATGATGTGACTTCTATCAGTAACTAAAACGTGGGAGAGACAAAATAATCAAACAAATAAGGTGCCGAGTAAGATAAGATTCATGTATTCTTTAACGCTAGCCGCAGAAAAGTAAAGCAGACGCAAAGATATGAATATTGGTTTAATAATCGCTTTGGTAGCCATCCTACTGGTGTTAATCCTAGGCTATAACATTATGTTGCAATATAAGGTTAAAGTTGAAACCGCAAAAAGGCAGGAATCAGCGCGATATGTAGCCTTGATAGATGGTACTGAAGAGTTGATTGGTCATGCGCACCATATCCCTTTTAGTAAAGAGCTGTTGCTGTGTCTAAACAATCGTATTCTTGACGCGCTAGAGAGCATGCATGAGCTGGACCCGAAGAACAAGCAACTTGCTCAACGTATCGAAAATATGAAGCAGCAGATTACGCAGCTAAAAGAGAATGGTCCTACTGGCGAGAGTACCACTTTCAAGATGCCGAGTAGTGATAAACAAGCTATCGTCATGCTTAAGCTGGTTAAACGACTTCGCGACACTATCCGTAACGAGCACAACAAAGGCCGATTGGATACCCAGACTTACGTCACCGAAAATGCGCGCTTGGAAACGATGCAAATTCGCATCAACATTGAAAATGTCATCAAAAGAGCAAACGACTCTATCGCTCGTGGCCAACCAGGCACCGCGCTTCAACTGCTGCGTAAAGGTATCGATGCTTTGAGCACTAAGAGCGATCCTTATTCTATTCAAGCGAAACAAAAGCTTGAAGAGATGTTAGGTGACTTAGATAAAAAGCGCCAAGATAAAAGCGATGCCGAAATGCAGCAGATTGCTGACAAAGAGCGTGACAATGACATGGAAGCTCTCTTCGGCGAGAAGAAAAAGTGGTAACATTCACTTCAGGTCAAAAAAGGCTGCAATTGCAGCCTTTTTTCTATCCGCAAGACAACGGATATGCCCAATAAAAATGTGAAGTACTAAAACTAAAATGATGAATCTAGACGCCTATCAAGATCTTCTTGCTCCCATTAACCAATTTCTGCGATGCAGTACACCTGATGAATGGGTAGAGGAAGCAAAGAAACCAGAAAACCTTCAAACCATTTTGTTAGACCACCTACTGTGCGAGCTAAAAGCAGAGGTGTGCAGTTAACGATCTAATACTGGATTAAGAGGGAGGCATACAACCCCGCCCCTTCTATCTACTCAGATGCCCTTATTAGCTAAAAATTCATCACAAGCCTTAACGACATACTCAGGTATCAAATCATATTTCGTTGGATCAAGCTGACATATGTACTCATTCTCAATATGGTATGTTTCATTGATAAATTTTTGAATGACTGAATTACCCACATCAAGCTCTTCATCTACTTCTTTAAATAAACGGAAAACCTGAAGCTTTTCGTAACCATTTGAGCAATTATCATACAGCTCTTTCAATGATTCTTTAGCTTGTAACTGTTCAAGTACACTACCGTATTCAAAACCATCAATTTTATCTAAAATTTCAGCAATACCACTGTCTAACTTTTCTGGTTCCATTATCGGCGAACCATCTAATCGCCTATCTTCCGCTTCTTCCAAAGTTCTAAGGTGTAACAAGTTAGAAAGAACCTGATAAGCATCCCCCATTTCATCTGTAATCTCAAAATATCTGCGTAAGTATATTAGCTTTAATATGGAGTGAGCTTCAGTTTCTAAGTAATCTGTACAGATTTGAGAAAACGTTTTGATGTCACTCTTATCTATAACCAGTTCGCTTATTAGGCCAGAGTCGAACCTTAGATAAGAAGCAAACACCTGACTATCAAACTGTTTCTTCACCGCTTTCACTGTGTCTATGATTGGTTCAACATCATGAGTAAGCATCAAGACCGTCTTACTCTTTAAGCAATTAGCAGGCTTTCTCCGAAAAAGCATTTCCAAAATTGCATACTTTTTATTCTTATCAAATGAAGAAATCGGATCGTCCAGTATGATCAAGTCAGGCTTCTTGGATAAGCACTCGTACATAAACAAGACAATTGCAAATGCGTTACGCTCACCGAAGCTCAAATGTTGATCTCCACCAGAAACAAAACCGTCATGATCAATATGCTGCAATTTCAATTGGGACTTATCGTCTTCTCCTGATATTTGCACTTTATATTTATAACCAGCGTAAGATAGAAAACTGTTAATCTCTGTTTGATACTTTTCTACCAACTTTTGCATTTCGCCACGTTGTTGATTTAGCTTCCCTTGTAACTGACCAGCCTTAACTACGACTTCATCTATCGAGTTATTAATAGCGTCAATTTCTTGTTTGGTGGCATCTGAATTTAATTCAGTAAGAAAAGCAAGATCGATCTTGTATGCATTTAGCTGATCTCTTACCAACTCATCTCTTTTAAAATCAAACCCTTTGAGTGATTTCAACTTGACCAAGCGCTCAGACAAACGGTCAATCTGCGTTTTGATCTGTTTGAGATAATCGACATGCTCTGGCTCAAGACCATTTGGAAGAAGAGTGATATCTGTTAGTTTTTGCCTTGCTTCTTCAGTAAAGTAATTGCCAAGTTGGTTGATAACATCAATTATCTTTACCAAGTTTTTAATAACATTTTTGTCATATTCTTCACCAACTTTGGCAATTTGCTCTTTCTTATCCATAGTATCTGATGAGCAGTACGGGCAACAATCTGACAACTCAGAAAACTGTTGTGCACCTTTTGTTTGCCAATCAATCCACGCCACGTTGGAAGAACTACTAATGAAGGGTTGATATACTTCTAAACCTTCAGGGATGTGTTGTAACTTGTTTCCCTGAGAAAGACCTTTCATACCTGTCGATTTCTGTGATAGGCCAGATTTTGTCAGGGTGAAAGCAGTACCTAACTCACTTAGATTGCTAATGAACGTTTCAAGGTTCTCGTTTCCATCAAACAAACCATTGATTTCTTTTACGATTGTATCAATTTCTTTTTCGACAACGTTGTACGCTTCCGTTCTGATGAAAATATCGAAACTATTGCTGACCAATTCATCTGATTGAAAAGTAAATTGACGTACATACTCCTCGTTAAAACACATAACCGAATTAACCTCAACATCAGAAGTTACTGATGGTACTTTTGAGTCAGGATTATCTGTTTTCAACTTAAACGGCATTAGAGGGTCGAGAACTCCTTCTTGTGAATGCAGCGTAATAGCTTTTGCTATCGTGCTCTTTCCTGTGCCATTCGGTGCAAATTTAATGTTTAGTTTTTTATCTGTCAGTGCAATCGTTGCTGAGTCAATACTGTTGCAATTTTCTATTGTGATATTCATTTATTGTTCTTACTCCAACCAACTTAACGAATTGCCATCTTACCTGATATGCAACAGCGGCTTCTCTGATGCATTTCATAATTTCCTTCTTATAAACAATGAAACTAACCGTACTGAACGTGTTAAGATTATCGAAACAACCTGCAACTCTTTGTGAATGATGTACGAACAACTTTTAGCCCCTATTCATAGTTTCCTCAAATGCTCAACCCCTGACTCTTGGATTGAAGAAGCTCGTAAGCCAGAAAACCTATCCGTGATTTTACGGGATCATTTACTATGTGAGCTGTAGGCGTAGGTGTGCAAATTGGGTATAATTATCTCAAAGTAACTAAGGAAGCTGAGAGATGACTGAGGAAAAACAACGATTTGCTGTTACATATCAAAGATTTAGTAGTGGCAGACAAATCGGTAACAGTTCTTTAGACCGACAAACAGATACACAGAAAGCGTGGTTAAGACAAAATCCTAACGTAACTGTTATTGATAACTTTGTGGATAAGGCAATGTCAGGTTGGAGCGGCAAACATCTTAAAGAAGGCTCGCTTGGCCAGCTCATGAAAGCGATAGAAGATGGCATTATTCAGCCCGGCACTCTAATTCTCGTTGAACACTTTTCGCGTCTCACAAGACAAAACATCGACAATGCAGAAGAGCTTGTAAAACGCATCTGGAAAGCTGGTATTACTCTCGTAACGGTTCGAGACAATACAGAGTATCCACCAGAAGCTGTAAATAACATGTCTCTTCGAATCAGATTGATCGTTGAGATGGAACAAGCTTTTAAAGAATCAGAATGGCGTTCTGCCAAGGTAAAGGCAAGTTACACTCGTAGAGAGAAGTTGGCGAAAGAAGAAGGTAAAGCTCCAAGGATTCGAAAACCATTTTGGTTAAATCCAGACGGTACACTCAATCACTTACACCAAGCTGTAAAAGATATGTTCAGTTGGTACTTAGAGGGCTTAGGACAACAACGTATAGTTGTTAGATTGAGAGAAAAGTATCCAGATACAGCGATTCAAAAAATCAATCCATCTACTGTAATGCGCTGGATTCAATCTGAAATCGTCAGAGGATATTGGAGGGGAAACAGAGTTTATGAACCTGCCGTTGATGATCAATTATTTTTTGATGTTCAAGCAATTCACAAGTCAAGATTATACAAAAATGTAAAACCTGACCGTCAATGGCCGCTTTCGGGACTTATGCAATGCGGTGTCTGTGGTAGAGGCATGTCGATACAAAAATCAGGAAAATCTAATCCTGTGGTCCGTTGTAGCTCTAAGCAAAGAGATCACTCTTGCGATAGAAAAACTACGTTCCCTTACTTTATCGTTCACATGTACATGATGACGCACGTTTTACAACATGCGATTCGCCTACATTCAGATAAATCGTCAAACAAAGGTTTACAAATCGAGTTAGGTAAAGTGGAACGTAAATTAGCTACAACTCGAAAAAAACTTAATGACGAAAAAGAGTTTTACAACAAAGCATCTAACGAAGGTCAAAATACAACAATGATTTTGCAACTGATGAATGAGACTTATCAAAAAGTTGCAGAGTTAGAAGAACAAGAAAAGAGTTTAAAAGCATCTTTAAAGCAGAACAATCATTCAGTATCACCAGAGTCTCGTGATTTAGTTTTAACGCCCGAAACATTTAATCTCGAAATGCATAAGCTTGGATTTAAAATCGTTGTCGGTGAACAGGAACTTAGCACGATAGGGTTTGATAAACCTGTGTCTAAAATGGTTTATGTAGGTTATTGCAGAAAAGAAAGAGCTTACAAATATGCTGATGGTTCAAGCGACTTTATAAAAGTATGGCCTTCATCATTAGTAACTGATGAGTTGCTAAATATGCAAATGTTGAAAAATTATATCAATAGTTCAAGCGGTCTTAGATACATTTGGGATAACTTGTATGAAGATGATTTAGAAGAAAATTTGGCAAAGAAATTAAAAGAAAAAAGGTGAAGAAACTTCACCACATTCTGGTCAAAACACCCTGTCTATATGACTTATGAACCTAACTGTACATACGTTTTAGATTTTCCGACAAAACTTCCTTTGACCAGAACCCAACGTCTATCATCGATTCGCCTTCTGCGACCCTAAGAACGTGTTGGACGGACGCTCCAACCAACAACTAACTCATCGAGAGACAAATCTAACTGGTTTTCAGCCCTTGGCGACTAAAAACCAGTAATTCCAGCATTGGCATAAATAGGATTACTTTCATACAAAATCACACACCTGTATAGATATATAGCAACATAATTCAGCGACACGAATAGATCACTATGTTTGAAACTGATCGGTCATTACACAAACAAAAAAGAGAAGCATTTCTTCCCTTTCTATCAACTCAATTCGTATCGTTTTATCTCAATTTTTTTACACTCAACTTCAAGCTCAGTACGTTTTTCGAGTAACTTAGCCAATTCTTCTGAGTCATCCAATACACTTGCGCGAGAGATAGCTTGCGAAAGCTCTTCTAAGTCGTTTACCAGCCTGACAAGTTTTAAGTCCAGTTCTTTTGAGTTCATTGGGTTGTCTATTGCTTAACCTATTGTATTACCGAAGATAATCATCGTGGAGAATCAATAAAACAAATCTTATCTGACAGTCGTAGGAGCGGATATTATTACGCATTCCGTCAAGATTTTTCTAACTGTTTAGTGTATCATATGGCAAATTTTTGACTAATAAATCATCTACTTATATCAGGTTATTATATGAACAAAGAAACGCTTTTCTCAAACACAGAAACTGCGAATAGCAAGCAGTTAGAGATCTTGCAAAAGCATTTCCCACAATGCTTTGATAAGCAAGGGAACTTTATTCAAGAAAAGTTGCTTGAAGTAGTGAAGTCGTCTGATGTTGAGCTTTCGAAAGAATCATATTCTCTAAATTGGTTAGGTAAGTCTTACGCTCGACTGTTAACCAACCTGCCCCCAAAAACGCTTTTGCACGAAGATAAGCAACACAACCATCTTGAATCTAACAAAGATAGCCAAAACCTGTTGATCAAAGGCGATAACCTTGAAGTGTTGAAGCACATGGTTAACGCTTACTCTGAAAAGGTGAAAATGATCTACATCGACCCACCATATAACACGGGTTCTGATGGTTTTGTTTATAACGATGATCGCAAGTTTACACCGCAACAACTTAGTGAATTGGCTGGTATCGACCTCGATGAAGCTACTCGCATTCTTGATTTCACGGCAAAAGGTTCAAGCAGTCATAGTGCTTGGTTAACCTTCATGTATCCGAGATTATATGTTGCTCGCGAACTTATGCTGGATGATGGTGTTATCTTTATATCAATTGATGATAACGAATATGGTCAATTAAAGATTTTATGTGATGAAATCTTTGGAGAAAGCAATTTTGTAGCTAATTTTATTTGGGAAAAAAGGACTAACAGAGAAAACCGTAAAGTTGTATCTTCACGACACGATTATGTACTGTGTTATTCAAAAAGCAAAAATTCATCAAAAAGAATCATTTCTCAATTACCGATGAATGAAAAAGCATTAGCTAATTATAAAAACCCAGATAACGATCCAAATGGACCTTGGAAATCTGATCCTGCAACTGCGCAAGCTGGACATGGAACAAAAACTCAATTCTATGATCTCATAGCACCTAACGGGAAAACACATAAGCTGGAAAGTGGAAGATGCTGGTTGTTCACAGAAAGTGTTATGGCAGAAAAAATCAAAAATGGAAATATGTGGTTTGGTAGAGATGGAAACGGTGTTCCTCGCTTAAAAACATACCTACATTCAAAAGAAAGAGGTCTTACACCAGAATCTATTCTTTTTTCAGACTTAGTTGGCACAAATGAGTCTGCCAAAAATCAACTGAAAAAACTTTTCGATGATAAAGCTGTTTTTGAAACTCCGAAACCCGTTGAGTTACTTGAAGTTTTGATACAACTCGCATTACCAGAAGGTTTAGTGTTAGATTTCTTCAGTGGTTCAGGGACAATTGCACAAGCAGTCTTTGAACAGAATGCGAAATCAAACTCATCGAACCGAAACTTTATTGCAATACAACTTGACGAGACTTGCCAAAAAGATTCAGAAGGCTATAAAGCTGGTTATCGCTCTATTTTCGATATAACGAAAGATAGATTGTTAAAGGCATCAAATAAAATTCGCAAAGAATACCCTGATTATCAAGGTGATCTTGGTTTTAAAGTTTTCGAAACAAATGAAGACTTCAGAGTGAAAGATGAGGGTGAACTAACCCTTGAAAACCTATCATTTTTTGATGATGTTGTTCTAACTGATGAGCAATACAACACGCTACTTACAACGTGGTGTGTTTATGACGGTAGCCTATTAACAACACCAATCCAAGATGTAGATTTGAATGGCTACACTGCGCATCTGTGCGACAAACGCTTGTATCTGATCGCACCTAACTTCAACAGCGAGACAATCAAAGCTTTACTGCACGAACTCGACAACAACAAAGATTTTGAGCCTAATAAAGTCGTGTTCTATGGAAACAATTTCGATAGTGCAAAGCAAATGGAACTAAACGAAGCCCTGAAAGGCTACGCGAATAAAAAGTCTCTTGAAATTGATTTGGTGGTAAGAAACTGATATGTCAAAAGGTTTTACTTTCGAAAAAAACTTGCCTCACCAGCAAACAGGCGTTGATGCTGTTACAACTGTATTCTTAGGTGCTGAACCTAAGCAATCAGACGACGCAACTATGCGTATATTAGCCAACCCTGAATTAGATCTTTCAGATGCTCAATACTACGCAAACATCAAAATGGTTCACGAGTATAACCGCATCGACCATATACCAGAGCATTATAATACCAAGAGCAACATCATTGATGTTTCAATGGAAACTGGTACAGGTAAGACATACACCTACACCAAAACGATGTTCGATTTGAATAAATCTTTTGGTATTAACAAGTTCATCGTGGTTGTCCCTACCCTTTCAATCAAAGCTGGCACAGTCAACTTCTTGAAAAGTGATGCTTTGAAAGAACATTTCAGAGATGACTATGAGCGTGAGATCAAGACGTATGTTGTAGAAAGTCAAAAAAGTTCTGGTAAAAACACCAAAACTTATATGCCACAAGCCATACATGATTTTGTTGAAGCAAGTAACTTCAATAAGAGCTACATACACGTTCTCATCATCAACTCAGGAATGATTAACTCCAAGTCATTAACTGAAACCTATGATGTCGGCTTATTAGACAATCAATTCGATACGCCTTTTGCAGCAATCAGTGCGGTAAAACCATTCATCATCATTGATGAGCCACACAAGTTCCCCACTGCACGAAAAACGTGGGAAAACATCGAGAAGTTTAATGCTCAGTACATCATTCGTTATGGTGCAACATTTAACAATGACTATAAAAACCTGGTCTATCGCTTAACGGCCGTTGATGCATTCAACGACGACTTGGTTAAAGGCATTGATGCGTATATTGAAGATGTTGTTGGTGATGACAATGCAAGCCTAAAATTCATCAAGTCTGATGGTAAAGAAGCAACATTTGAGCTGAACGAGAATGGTGCTAAGAGCGTGTTTAAACTTGCAAAGGGCGAGTCTCTTTCAAAAACACACTCAGCAATCCATGATCTTGTCATAGATGCATTGAACAAAACCACAGTTGCTTTAAGTAATGGTATTGAGCTGAAAACTGGCGGTTCAATTAACCCATACTCATACTCGCAAACGCTTGAAGACAATATGATGCGCAAAGCAATCAAAGAACACTTCAAGTTGGAAAGGCACTATTTGACACTCACACCACGCATCAAACCACTAACATTATTCTTCATAGACGATATCGAAGGCTATCGTGATGGAAATGATATTTCTGGTAGTTTAAAAACTAAGTTTGAAGAGTGGGTTGTTGCAGAAGCAAGAGAACTGCTTAAAACAGAGAAGGACGCTTTTTATAAAACGTATTTAGAGCAAACCATCGCTGATGTATCAGTCGTTCACGGTGGTTACTTCTCAAAAGATAACAGCGATAAAGACGAAAAGATCGAGCAAGAGATTAACGAAATCTTGCACGACAAAGAAAAACTGCTTTCGCTCGACAATCCAAGACGATTCATTTTCTCAAAATGGACACTACGCGAAGGTTGGGATAACCCTAACGTGTTCCAGATCTGTAAACTCCGTTCAAGCGGAAGCGTTACATCAAAACTGCAAGAAGTTGGTCGTGGTTTACGTTTGCCAGTAAATGAGTTTATGGCGCGTGATAAGCGCGGCCCTTTCACTCTCAACTACTATGTTGACTTTACAGAGAAAGACTTTGTTAATCAGCTTGTTCAAGAAGTGAATAACAGCTCGTTTAAAGAGACAGTTCCAAGCAAGCTGACTCAGGACATCAAAGACAAGATATTTGCCAAATACCCTGATATATCATCTTTTGATCTGATGGTAGATCTTGTTGGGAAGAACATTATCGACAAAAACGAGAATTTCATTGGCTCTGATGCTTACTCAAAATTGAAGTCTGAGTATCCGCAAGCCTTCCCTGCTGGCGTTAAGAAAGACAAAATTAAGAAAGCAAATGGCAGTCAAAAACGCACCAAAATGCGCGTGGGTAAGTTCGATGAACTTAGAGAACTGTGGGATCTAATCAACCAAAAAGCGGTATTAGAATACCAAATTGCTGATGAGAGTGAGTTCAAATCTCTGTTCAAGAGTTACCTACTCGACGAAGCAAGTAAATTTAAGAAAACTGGCGTTCAAACTCGTATCGAAAAGGTTTATATCCACAACGATATCGCTATGTCGAAAAGTATCCTTGGCACTGACGATGACTTTTCCAAGTTCAGTACGATGAGCTATTCAGAGTTTTTGCCTAAACTTTCGCAAGAAATGTTCATCAAGCTATCGACACTACACCAAGTATTCTGTGAAGTTCGTGAAACGATAGACATTACTGAATATATGAACATTCAGACTATTCGTAAGATTAAGTCGGGTTTCAGCAAATACTTGCTTAATAACTCATTTACGAAGTTTGCGTTGGGATACAACGTTATCTCGAACACGATGCACCCTACCAAGTTCACAGATGCTGATGGTGAACCGCTGAAAGATGTATTGTCGAGTGATCTTGGTGTTCTACATGACAATGAAAAACCACCAGTAGATTCATACTTGTTCGAAGAAGTTTTTTACGATTCTGAATTGGAACGATTGAACATTACGGAAGGTGAAATTCAATGTGTCGTCGTTTTTACCAAAATACCTAAAAACTCAATTAAGATACCTGTTGCTGGCGGTTACTCATATTCACCAGACTTTGCTTATGTTGTAAAAACTGACTCAGGTGATTATCTGAACTTCATCATCGAGACTAAGAATGTTGATGGTCAAGATAGTCTAAGACTTGAAGAACAACGGAAGATTGAACATGCGCAAGCACTATTCAACAGGATAAAAGACGTAAAAGTTGAGTTTAGGACTCAGTTCAAAGATGACGCGATACTCGATATCATTCGTGAACACGCAACCGCTTAACTAAATCACTTCAAAGGCTACTGAGGTAGCCTTTTGCTTTTATTCAATGCAGAACCAACCAATGCAAGAAAATTCTTATCATCAACTGATCAAGTCAACGTTTGAAAACGCACTTTTGCACCTTTACTTTAAAGTCGAAAATTCAAAGGGTTTTGTTAAGGAAGAGCAACGCAACAAAATCATCATCGACTTTTTAAAGCCAAAGGTAAAACAGGCCAAATACTCGCTCATCAAGAAAAAACTGAAAACTATATGTTTGATGAAGAACAAGTTTGGATCGATTGAGAGGCACTTAAACGGGATTTTAAGCAGCTATGCAGCCATAGACACAAAGAATGACGTAGAGAAGTTATACAGCTTGTTTGAGCGATTTGAGCAGTCGGGTTTAGAAACTAAGCTGATCGAAGAGACGCCACAGCAAGAACCTGATGTTGTATATCTTGATAGAGCACACATAGATAATTGCTTTTCTGATGAAGATAACTCACAGATCGCACCGATATCACTATTTATCCATACTTATGATCTGAGTGATTTTCTGAAATGCTTAAAAGAACAGCTTTACTTTGATTATGAACAGGTCCAAGCGAATGAAGACTTATATAACTACCATTACCAGCTTCATCCAGTTCAATAATCAACATTGAAAAAGACAAATACTTATCATTTCAAGCAAATGAGACTGATTAAAGTGACTGACATTTGAATTATGGAAAAGCAGCTCAATTAATATTCTTAATAATGGTTTTTTACGCAATATCCCGCAAAAACCCCGCAACCTCTTTTCCTAAAACACAAAAATGCCCCATATAGGGCAATTTTCAGAGATAGGAGCACAATACTACCTATATTATTGTTGCAAATTAGCCCCTTAAATCGGACCTAATGACGGTGTGATTTTAGGCGAGAGAGTTGAGCGCTAATGTAGTCGTTTCGTAGTTGCTGCGCTGTTCGATACCGACTGTCAGATCCGATGGAGACGGTGCGGAGCTTTAATTGATTGATCACATACTCTGTGAAAAATGATCGACTGGTCAGGCGCTTTT